>JBGTFI010000719.1:0-4843 GCA_041747335.1 Phycisphaeraceae bacterium
GATGGCATGACCGCCAGCGAGCGGGCGATGGCCGAGTCGGCCCCAGGGGCGAAGAAGGCCGCCAGGGTGGCCAGGGACGCCAGGCCCGCGCCCCAGCGCGACACGGGCGAACGTGGCGCAACGGGTGGCAAGCGTAAGACCAAGGCCGGGCAGGCGAAGGATGGGCTTTCGTGCCTCGACGCGGCGGTGAAGGTGCTGGCCGAGTCCAACGCGCCCATGCACTGCAAGGAGTTGATCGAGGCGATGGCGGCCAAGGGGTACTGGACCACGCCCGGCGGCCGCACGCCCCACGCCACGCTCTACTCGGCGATCACCCGCGAGATCGCGATGAAGGGCGACGATTCGAGGTTCCGCAAGGCCGAGCGCGGGCGGTTCGAGCTTGTCAAAGGAGACCGGTGATGCGAAGGCGAAGCCGACGACGCGACGTCGAGTTCGAGGTGCTGCGGTACGTGCTGACCCGGCACGTCACGCTGGAAGACGGCCGCGTCTACACCCACCGCTGCACGCGCGAGGTGTTCGAGGAGGTCGCCCATACCATCGAAGAGCGCGGCGAAGAAGGCGTGACGATGGAATCACTGGCCAAAACGATCGACGCGCCCAAGACCCAGGTGAACGTGGCGCTTGAGTTCCTCAAGGAGCGCGGCTGCGTGATCACCCCGGCCGGCGGCGGACGAAGGTCGTACCCCGCCTCCACATTCCTCTACGAGGACGCGATGATCGAGTTCCTCTACTTCGCCGAGGGGATCTGATTCTTCCGAGGGCGGGGAAACTTCCGGGGGGGACACTCGCTGCGGCGGCGCGGCGGGTGTTCTCACGGCCCCCGGCCCCCGGAAGCATTCCTCACCATCACCGCAGCGAGTGGACGTACATCCGCCGCCACGACGCCGCCAGGTCGTCGGCGGTCACGACCTGCGACCTGTCCAGGCCCGCCTTCTCCATCGCCGCCGCGACATCCTCGGCCGAGGGGGCGCAGGCGCACAGCCAGCCGTCGCACAGCGCCAGTGCCTTGCCGAGGTAATTGCCGCTGACGAGGTGGTCGCCGTCCAGCTCCGCCTCCTCCACGAACTGGCGCCACCCCGCCTTGCCCGTGCGGTAGAGGTACGCCCCCATCATCGCCAGCAGACGGCGCTGGATCCCATCGTCCTCGCCTGGCCGGTCTTCCCACGACAACTCCGAGGTGGCGTGCAGGTACAAGACCGCCCGGTCGAGCTGCTCTATCACATGGATCATCGCCAGCACATCCAGGTGCAGCAGCGGCAGCATGGTGTCGGGAACCTGGAACCCCCGGCTCGGAGAGGCGTGGGCCAGCAGCTGAAGTTCCTTATGGTCCTTGCGGGCCTGGGCGGACAAGGTCATCGAGATCCGTTTGGAAAGCGCGATCGGCTCGGCCTGCGATCCCGAAGCGAGCGCGGCGGCCTCCCCCTTGCCCAGTTCGTAGAGTCCCAGCAGATTCGCCTCGTCTCTGACCACCTGCAACGCCGTGCGCATGTCGCCGGCCTTCACGCTGCGGGCGTAGAGGGCCCGCCTTTGCATGACGTGCCGCCCTAGCAACTGGCCGCGGTGGCGCCGGCCGATCTTGCGCAGGCCGCGGTAGGCCCGCTCAATGTACCGCCGGATGTGCCGGTCGCTGACCTCCCACTTGCGCTCCAGGGCGTACTGACGAATGTCAGCGAACTCCGCGCCGGCCAGGAGCAGCCGCGTCACCTCCTGCACGCGCTCAAGCACCACCGTGTGGTCGGCCTTGGCCATCTCACACCGTCTCCAATTGCACGCGCCGGACCTGCCCGCCGGTGAACTTCTCGTACCTCTGGACGATCACATCGCAGTAGAGCGGGTCGATCTCCATGAGAAACGCCCGCCGGCCGGTCTGCTCGGCGGCGATCAGCGTCGAGCCGCTGCCGCCGAAGAGGTCGAGCACGTGCTCGCCGGGTTTCGAGGAGTACTGCATCGCCCGCGCCGCGAGCTCGACGGGCTTTTCGGTCAGATGCACCATGCTCTGGGGGTTGACCTTCTTGAGGTGCCACAGGTCGGTGGCGTTGTTGGGGCCGTAGAACCTGTGCCCGGCGCCTTCCTTCCAGCCGTAGAAACAGATCTCGAACGCGCCCATGAAGTCCTTGCGGGTCAGAACCGGATGCTCCTTGTCCCACACGATGCCCTGGCTGAAGTAGAGGCCAGACTTCCTGAGCGGACCGGGGTAGTTGCCCAGGTTGGCGTACCCACCCCAGATGTAGAACGATCCGCCGGGCTTCAGCACACGCGAGGCGTTGCCGAACCACGCCAGGAGCATCTCGTCAAATGCCTCGCCGCTCACGAAGTCGTTCTCGAGCGGCCGGTCCTTGGCCCGCAGCTTGGTGTGCGTGGCCTGCTTCTCGCCCTGGCGTGCGACGTCAAAAGACTGGTGGTGCGTGCGCTTATTTCCCGACGCTTTGAAGGAGCTGTTGCCCGCCGCGATCGCGTTGTTCGAGCGTGGCTCGACGCGAACATTATATGGCGGATCGGAGTTCAGCAGGTGGATCGGCTCACCCTCGAGCAGCCGATCGACGTCCTCGACCTTCGCGCTGTCGCCGCACAGCAGGCGGTGCCCCTTCCCGGTGCGGGAGTCGCCGAAGATGATCAGGTCGCCAGGCCTGGTGACCGCCTCGTCCGGTGGGTCGGGCACCTCATCAGGATCGCACAGCCCCTCCCCGGAATTGCCATTGAACAGCCGCGCGAGATCTTCCGGGGTGAAGCCGACCAGGTCGAGATCGTAATCGACATCCTTGAGCGCCAAGAGCTCCGCCACGAGCAGGTCGTTGTCCCAGGTCGAAAGCGTCGAGGTCTGATTATCCGCGATGCGATAAGCCTTAACCTGCGCCTCGGTGAGTCCGGTGGCGACATGCACGGGTACCTTCTCCAGGCCCAGCTGACGGGCGGCCTTCCACCGTGTGTGGCCGACGATGATGACGCCCTGGCCGTCCACGACGATCGGCTGGCGGAAGCCGAACTCCTGGATGGACGCGGCCACAGCTTGTACCGCCGGGTCATTGACGCGCGGGTTGCTCTCGTAGGGCTTGATGCGGTCGAGGGGGCGAAGTTCGATCTTCATGGGGACTTTCCTTTGCGATACAGAATCAGTCGCTAACGGCTGGCGTTCCCACGGCCATTTCTGGCTGGGCAGCGCCGCGGAGTACCTATGGGCCCCGGGGGAGATCCGCTCCCCTGGTTCTGCCACTCTGGCAGAGCCAACCACCTCGCCCACAGGCCGCCCGGTAGCGCGGAGGGGATGGGCGACCAAGGACGGGGAAACGACGCGACGCGGGCCAAGCGGGTGCGAATGGGCGGGACCGTGGCTGGCGACGGTATAGATAGGTAGAGAACCTGCAGAAAGGAGACGCAGATGGGACGGACTAGAAAGAGACCTACCTACTATGAGGCATCCTGCCTCCGCGATGGGACAGTCCTGAGTGCCATGCCAACCCGCAAGCCTGCTACGCGAATACTCAAGCGGGACAAGAAGCGCATCGATCTGGACAACATCATCGAGTCGTGGAGGACGAGCGGTGTGGAGCTTCGCACCGCAGACGAAAGACGCTTCCGGTTCTTTGACATCATCACGAACAGCCTGAACAATCGCCGGAACATCAGAGATTTGGTGCTCCCAGCTCTCGAGGGAATCTCCCGTCAGATGGCTGAGTTGCAGGCATCGATCTCGCGCATCGAGGAACGGCTGGGGCGCTAAGGCTAAAGTGAGTTCGTAAGTCTGGAGAGTCTGTTTCAGGCACCCCGCACATGCGCGGTCGCACACGCCCGTGCGTAGGTGCGGACCCGCAGGCATGAGCACGTACGTCACGATCACGCATGAATCCTCCCGCCCAACACGATGAGGATGGGAAACCAGACTCACAGACTCACAGATAATCTCCATCCCCCTGTGGCCACGCGGCTTGGCAGCGTGGGTCAGGTCGTGAGTCGCGGTGATTCTTCGAGACTGGACTCCGCGTTCAGGCATGGTGCAGCCTCCAAATCGCCCCGTTGCGGCGCGGCGCAGTGGGGTTGGCGTCGATGTAGACGCCGCCGATGTTGCGCTGGCGGTAGCGATTGAACTTCTCGCCCACCTGCTGGGAACTCGAGTACTCGCAGGGTGGGCAGCCCACAGGTTCTCCAGCGCCGCCCACCTCGCGTTGTTGGCTTTTTTGACCATGTTTGGCCCCCGTTGGCCCGTGGGGCGCCCCCGGAAAGTGGGCATCGGGATGGGTAGCCCACGCCGCCCGCCGCCCGGGGCGACCCGTGGGCGAACGGGGGCGAACCGTGTGGGATATCGCCGTGAGGCGCCGGACGATGGCGACCTCCAAGATGCGAGGTTCTGCCTGGCGGTAGGGGGGTGGCGACCATGACGTCCTGCGCCGATCGTCGAGTACGGTTGCGTCCGACAGCCGGGCCTCCTGACGCATGACGCATCCTGACACGATTTTCAGTAACTTCTCCATGCGCGCGCCCGCGCGCGTTGGCGCTCTTGCCGTGGCAATGTGTCAGATGTGTCATGCCCGACCTAAGGTCTTGTGTGGACGAGACTTGGTCCATGACACATCGCGTTCTCGATCTGTCAGGATGCGTCATGGATGTGTCATGTTCGAGCGGCATCGCACCCTCCTTCGGTCCACACCAGGCCCAGGCCGACCCAGTAGCGCTCGCGCTCGCTGCGTCCTTCCCCAAAACCCCGCTCGGCGAGCTGCGATCCAAGCTTCTTCTTGCTCACCGGGTGCTCCCCCGCCTGGCGGCACCACGCCTCGTAGGCGGCGTAGACCTGGCTCTTGCCGGAGCGGGCGTATTCCGCGATGACGCAGCACTCCTCGAGGAACGCCGC
>JBGTFI010000720.1:0-2460 GCA_041747335.1 Phycisphaeraceae bacterium
GCACATCTCCGCCGATCAGCTCGACGTAGTGGCGCGGTACGACGATGTCCTCGTCGGCGGCGCGCTGCTCGCGCGGCGCGGCCGCGCATCCCCAAAAGTTTCCAAGCCACAAGGTCAGCGTCACCCAAAGGGCGATCCAAAGCGACTTCCTGGTCATCCGATGCGTCTCCCTGGTTGGCGATTTCCTCAGGAGATTATAGAACGGCTCCGGGCGGTGTCGAGGGGCGGGGGGGCGTGAGTCTGGGGTCTTGAGTCTGGGGGTCTGGGGTCTCAAGGCCTTGGACTTTGGGCTTTGGCCTTTGGACCGCCTTGCTCGCCTATACTCCCGCGATGCGGATTCTGATTCTCAGTTGTTCACTCAATCCGGGGAGTCGTTCGGCGGTGTTGGCGGGCGAGGCTGAGAGGCTGCTGCTCGAACGCCTGGGGCCGCCGGACGATGTGGAGCGGATCGACCTGCGGGAGACGCCCCTTCCGATGTGCGATGGCGACTGCTCGTATGAGGATCCACGAGTCGAGGTGATGACCGCGGCCGTGGCGCGGGCGAATGGGATCATCCTGGCCGTGCCGATCTACAATTACGATGTCAACGCGGCGGCGAAGAACCTCATTGAACTGACCGGCGAAGCCTGGCGGGATAAGACAGTCGCGTTCCTGTGCGCCGCGGGGGGTCAGGGCAGCTACATGTCCGTGATGGCGCTGGCGAACAGCCTGATGCTGGATTTCCGGTGCGTGATCGTGCCGCGTTTCGTCTATGCCACCGGCGAGGATTTTGAGAACGGATCGGTCAGCTCCCCGAAGATCCGCGCCCGGCTGGGCGAGCTGTGCGACAAGCTGGTGGCGCTGGGCAGGTGCGGGGGGTGAGTTGAGGGCTGTCTGGGGGGTTCACCACACCACTTTTCCGCTGGGGAATACCGGCCCGTCGCTGCATGCCAGGCGGTAGCGCCAGGGTCGTCCGTCGGGAGTTTGACCGTGGGGGAGATTGCGTTCTTCGATGCGCACGATGCAACTCTGGCAGGTGCTCATGCCGCAGGCCATCGCCTGCTCCAGGCAGACCTGGCAGTCGATGCGGAACCGATCGGCGAGGTCGGCCACGGCGTGCATCATCGGTTCCGGGCCGCAAGTGTAGATGACGGTCTGGCGGGCGAGGGATTGTGGAAAACTTTCGAGCAGACGCGAGAGGCCGTCGGTGATTCGGCCCCGCAGCCCCAGCGATCCATCGTCGGTCGTGATCACCGTCGGGATGTTGTGGCGGGCGAACTGACGGGCACAGAGCGCCGGGATGCCTTCGGGATTGGGGTCGATGTCGTCTTCGAGGTCCACGGCCAGGAGATCCCGCGTCATCGCGCCGACGAACGCGACGGACTCCCAACCCTCTGCGCGCAGGCGCTCAGCGAGGTAGAACATCGGGGGCAGGCCGACGCCGCCGCCCACCAGCAGGGCGGTGTGCTTGTCATTGGGCAGAGAGAAAGAGTTGCCCAGCGGGCCGATGAGATCGATCGGATCGCCCGGTTTCAGCCCGGCGAGCCAGGCGGTGCCGATGCCCACCACGCGATGAACCACGTCCAGCAGCGCCCCCTCGGCGGAATCCGCCCGCCCGGCGAGGCTGAACGGCCGGCGGAGCATCGCCAGGGGCTGGGTGAACTCCACCTGGTGCGCGCATGACGGTCCGGTGGCGGGAGACCAGTCGAACTCGCCGCCGAGGAGCACCTCTTCGTTTATGGTCCCGTTGGGCGGGCGACACCCGAGCTGAATGAACTGCCCCGGCAGCGTCGGTGGAAAAGGCGCCGGCCCGGTGGTGCGCAGGCGAAGCCAGAAGTGTTCGCGGCAGAGGGCGCGGTTCTCGACGACGAGGGCGTCGAAGCGGCTGCGGGGGAGTGTTGGGGGGGCGGAGTGGGATGCCATGGGGGGATTGCAGATTGCAGGCTGAAGATTGTAGATTGTCGGATGCCGATTGCCGAATGGCGGAGGATTGAACTTGATGTCCATTGGCATACAAGGGCTTGCTGGGCGGGTTGTCTGGCCGATTCGGGCAGCGGTCGACGAAGTTTTTCCCATCATCTGGCGGGAAAAACTGGCCGAGGCGATCGCTGAGGGGTGGGCGATTGACGACCGAGGCGCGTACTGCGGGCGGTGCGGGGCGAGCATGGACGCTTCGGGGGTGACTCAGCGCGGTTGCGCTGAGTGCCTGAACACCCGTCCGGCGTGGGCGGGGGTGACGCGGCTGGGGGCGTATCGCCCGCCGCTGTCGGACTGGATCGTGGACATGAAGTTCCACGGGCAGTGGCACTGGGCGCGGTGGTTCGGCGAGGAGCTGGCCAGGCGGGTCGATCCGCCGGCGCGGGCGGATCGGACGGTTGTGTGCCCGGTGCCGATGCACTGGCGTCGGCGCTGGAAGCGCGGGTACAACCAGTCGTTATTGATGACGCAGGCGGTGGGTCGGGCCTGGAGGCTGCCGGTGGC
>JBGTFI010000721.1:0-4215 GCA_041747335.1 Phycisphaeraceae bacterium
GCGCGGGGTCGCGACGGTGGGGGGGGCCGTGATGGCCGCACTGGGCAGGCTACCCCGCGTCGGCGAGACGGTCCGCCTGGGCGACTACGACATCCATGTCGATCAGATGCAGGGCAAGCGCCTCACCTGGCTGGTCATCGAGAAGCACAACCACGTTCCCCCGGAGGCAGGGCATGACTAGCCTCACCGACAGCGCGTGGTTCTGGATTGCCCTGGCGCTCATCGGGCTGGGGGGCAGCGCGCTCTTCTCAGGGCTTGAGACCGGCGCCTACAGCCTCAACCGCGTCCGTCTGCACATCCTCGCCCAGCGGAAAAACCCCGCCGCCCTGACCCTGCGCCAGCTCATGGCCGACCCGCAGCGCCTCCTGGCCACCCTCCTGATCGGTAACAACGTCGTCAATTACCTCGGCACCGCGTCGCTCGCCATCCTCTTTGAGAAGGCCGGCATGCGCGACTGGAAGGTCGTGGTTCTCAACGTCGCCATCGTCACCCCGGCGCTCTTTGTCTTCGGTGAAACCCTTCCCAAGGACCTCTTCGCCGCGTACAGTGATACCCTCATGTACCGTCTGGCGTACCTCCTGCGCTGGGCCAAACGCATCTTCACGTGGGTCGGGCTGCTTCCTCTGGTCACGCTCGTCAGCCGGGGCGCGATGGCCCTGATCGGCGCGCCCGACGCCGCCGCGCCGCTGCATCCCCGGCGCCAGGTGCAGCAGCTCCTCCTCGAAGGCGTCGGGTATGGCGTGGTCAACGATGAACAGGCGGCCATGATCGCCCGCGTGCTGTCGCTCAGCTCCCGCACCATCGCCGATGAAATGACCCCTTGGGACAGTGTCCGCACCGTCCGCGCGGGTGACCCTGTGCAGATCCTCTGGACACTGGCCGAAACCACCAGCCTCACCCGCTTCCCCGTGCTCGATGAGTCCGGACACGTCATCGGGCTGGTGGATGTCCACCACGCACTCCTCGCCGGCCGCGATTCCACCGCCACCGTCCGCCAGTTCACTCAGCCCATCCTATCGCTTCCCGCAGCCACCCCGCTGCGTCAGGCGCTCCACACCATGCAGCTTCAGCACGCGGCCATGGCCATCGTCACCGATTCGTCATCCAACCCCATCGGACTGGTCACCGTCAAAGACCTCATCGAACCCGTCACCGGCGAACTCACAAGCTGGTGAACCTGTCGCTGGAAGTGGGGCGGGCGTCCCGCCCGCCTTTGCGGCGCAGCCGCAATCGCGGCGCTCGGCCGCAATGTCAGATCAGTTCAGGCCTTCGGCCTGAGGCGGGCGGGACGCCCGCCCCACGGGGCAAGCCTATTCCGTAACCCCTCGCGAATGCCACACCACCCCCGCGCGGTCGATCCGCGCGCTCATCACCCGCTCAATCCTCAGGTGTTCCGCCATCGCCGCCTCGTCAAGCGTCACGCCGTAGTGGTCCGCCGCCGCTTCCAGCACCCGCCGACCCGTCTCCAGCCGCCCTTCGTAATTCACCATCCCCACGATCACCCACACCGACGGGGCGTCAAATGCTTCAGGCAGCTTTGCATCGGTCCGAAGCCGGTTCGCCTCGTAAAGCGCCGCTTCCGCCGTCTCATCCTTCGGCAACCGGTAGTACCGCCCGAGCAGCTCAATCACCTGGGGATGGAAGACCACCGCCTCGCCCTCGCCCTTCGCTTCGCGGACGTGCTCGATCTCCGCTGCGATCAGGTAGCGATCCGGCTGCATCCACCATCGCTCGATGTTCAGGCACTGCCACGTCTGCAGCACCAGGTACGCGGCCAGCAGCGCGCTCGCCGCCCGCCGCCAGATACCCTCGCGCGAGAGCGTCGCGAAAGCCGCAATCCCCACCCACATCGCCGGAAGCATCGGCACGAGATAGCGCGGCGCGACGAAGTGGCGGGTGCTGATCGCGATCATCGTGATGACGCACAGCGCCGCCGGCATCACGACCATCACCACGGCCGCGCGATGCCGCTTCCAGAGCATCCACAACCCCGCCGCCGAAAGGCCATACACCACCAGACCCGCCTCTGTGAGGTTCACGAGATCCTTGAGCGTCACCGCCGCTTCGTAAAGCCCGCGCATCAATCCGCCGGACGCGGCCGCGACCTGCTCGCTCTCCTCCACCTGCCCGCCGCCGCCGGTCAGCATCTTCACCAGGCCCACGTGATTCATCACCGCCGCGATTGCGACCGCACCAACCCCTCCGGCCACCATGCGCAGCCCCGCACGCCCCCGCGATTCACCCATCTGACTCACCACCACGAGCGCCAGCACAATCGCCGCCCATACCAGCAGTCCGCTGAGCTGGCTGAGCGTCATCAAACCCAGCACCACCCCCAGCATCGCCCAGCGCAGCGGCGACGCTCCACCTTGCTTCACCGTTCGGACCAGCATCCAAAGCCCGGCCAGCAGGAACACCTCAAACAGCGTGTACATCCGCGCCTGCTGGCTCTGATCGACCATGCACGGAGCCACGGCTGCCAGACAGGCCGTCCAAAGGCCCAGCTTTCTTCCCCCGATCTCCCATCCCAATCCGAACGCCAGCGGGATGCACACAATCCCGGCAATCAGGGCTGGCAGGCGCAGCACCCATTCCGCGTCGCCGCTGTAGATCACCATCGAGGCCCGCACCAGTGCGAAGCTCAGGGGCGGGTGAAGGTAGTGATGCTCCCACCGCGCCATCTCCAACCACGAGGCCCGCGAGGCCTGCCAGGTGGCCGCCTCGTCGTACCACAGCGGCCGATCCCACACCCCCCAGCCCCGGATCAGCCCCCCAAGCAGCACGATCACCAGCAGGGCGATCAGCCACCCCATGCTTCGATCGGCCCTGTCTGATAGCTCACGTTGCTCGCGATTGGTATGGCTCATATTCGTGCTCGACGATCGAAACCACCAACTCAACCCATGATATGATCGACCAACTCCCTCACCGACCCCAGACTCAAGACCCCAGACCCCAGACTCTGCCCGTGTGGTCCGCCCCCGCCATCGCCGATGCCGTTCACGCGGGGCTGCTCGAGCGCGCCGAAGCCGATGACGCGGAGCAGGCCGTCTACGGCTTCGATGTGCTCGATGAGCTGCGCCTTCACCCCATCCTCCATGAGGCCCTCCGCGCCGCGGGGTACGGCGTCCACCCCGAGCAGCGTTACCCCTCCCACGCCCGCCGCCGCTCCAAAGCCGAAGGCAAGCGCTGCGACATCGTCCTGACCCCCGACGGCCGACCGCTGCGCAACCTCCTGGTCAAGGACACCCTCTTTGACGACCCGTCGGCCGTCGATCCTCAGAAAGCCTACTGGCTGGAGGTCAAGACCGTCGCCCAGCACGAGCCGCAAGGCCCATTCACCCGCTACGCCGCCGAGCTGCTCTCCACCGTCGCCCAGGATGTCAAGAAGCTCTGGGGCGATCCCCTGATCCGCCACGCCGGGCTGCTGCTGGTGCTCTTCACCGAAGACCAGCGCGTGGCCGAGCACGACCTGGATGTCTGGCACCGCCGCTGCATCGAACGTGGCTTTCCCCTGGGTAAGCCCCACGTACGAAACCTTGCCCTTTGCGACCGCACCGGCAATGGATGGTGCGCCGCGGCGCTGTTCGCCGTAAGAGATTGATGGGTTTTGAGTTATGGGTTGTGCGTTCTGTGTTGTGTGTTTTCGATTCCAGTTTCCGTGTTCCGCGTTAGAACACCCAACGCAGAACCCACAACCCACAACCCACAACACACAACGCACCAACACATACTAAGATATTCCCATGCATGGACTTCCGATCATCCTCCACGTCGCCGGGAAGACCGCTCTGATCGTCGGCGGTGGGGGGGTGGCGCTGCGGCGAGCACGCGCCCTGATCGATGCCGGGGCGGCCGTTCGAGTGGTCGCCCCCGAAGTTGACCCGGCCATCCCCGGCTTGGGCGTTTCCATCCAGCCAAGGTGCTACGAGCCATCCGACCTCGACGGCGTCTTCCTCGTCGTCATCGCCACCGATGACCCGGCCGTCAACGACGCCGTCGCCGCCGACGTCGCCCATCGGAACATCCTCGTCAACCGCGCCGACAACCCGGCCGCCGGCGACCTCTCCATCCCCGCCCACGCCCGGCACGGGCGGATCACCATCGCCGTCGATACAGCCGGGGCATCACCGTCCGCCTCGGCCACCATCCGCCAGGAGCTTTCGGCCGCGCTCGATCCGATCTGGCCCGCCGCGCTCGACATCGCCGCGCAGT
>JBGTFI010000722.1:0-4652 GCA_041747335.1 Phycisphaeraceae bacterium
CCGGTGTAGCTGACGCTGCCGTGGGCCGGCTGGGTGAAGGCGCTGACCGTCAGGTCATCGCCATCAAGGTCCAAGTCGTTGGCCAGCACGTTGCCCGTGGTGAAGGGCGTGTCCTCATCGGTGGTGAAGAGGTCGGCCGCGGCCAGGGGCGGAGAGTTCGTGAGAATGGTCTCCACGTTCTGGTAATGGATCGTGAACGATCCGCCGTCATCAAGATTCACCACAATCGTCGATCCGTCGTCGCTGATCTGATCGGACCGATACTCACTAAGATCGATCGTGTCGTTGCCATGCCCGCCATCCACCCATTTCACGTCACCCGCACGCGAACCGGTGAATCGAAAGATGTCATCGTGCATCCCGCCGTCCATGATGTCGTTGCCGGGGCCGCTGATGAGGATGTCGTTGTGCATCCCGCCGATGAGGTGGTCATCGCCTTCGCCGCCATCGAGAATGTCATCGTGGTGCCCGCCGTTGAGGACATCGTTCCCGGCGCCCCCGATGAGGTGATCCTTGCCGTGCCCGCCGCTGGCGACGTTGTCGCCGTCGTCGCCCAGGAAGGTGTCATCCTGATTCGTCGGGCCGGGGATGGGATCGCCGTCGGCATCGACCCATGAGGCGGACATGAGAATCCGCTGCTCGAGGGACTCGACCTGAAGGCCGGGCCTGGGAGGGGCGACTGGTCCTGTGGCCTGA
The DNA here is from genome assembly GCA_041747335.1 of Phycisphaeraceae bacterium. Classification (GTDB taxonomy): domain Bacteria; phylum Planctomycetota; class Phycisphaerae; order Phycisphaerales; family Phycisphaeraceae; genus JBGTFI01. The sequence goes on from JBGTFI010000722.1 coordinate 697, forward strand.
TCCGGCGTGGGGGTTCGCCCGGGGGCGGGCGATTGATCTCGCTTGGTCTTCTTCTTCCAGCGTCCGAAGAGTCGGTCGAACATTCTCCTGGCCTCCCATCGATCGGATATCGCGCACGCGGGCCAACCCTCCGGCGGACGCGCCGGCGGCGAAGGTGCCCCGTGATTCCTGTTGGGATGATCGACACCCGGCCTGCCCCGCCCCATCAACATAAAGCCGGGCGGGCGGTATCCCCCACCCTCACAGGCGGATAACCGCTATGGGCCTTACGATCGACATGAAACGCAAGCGCGCCCGGTAGGATTCGAACCTACAACCCCTGGTTCCGAAGACCAGTGCTCTATCCGTTGAGCTACGGGCGCTCCATTGCGGCGGGCCGGCGGGGTCCGCCACTTGGGGGGATGGTACCAGACGCAGGGCCGGGTCACGAATCCGAGGCTGCGGTCCTTTCGGACGGGAGATGTAGACCGATCAATACTTGAACCCGTGCTCCCGGAGGTGCACGTGGGGTTCGCCGCCGAGGAAGGCGCCGGCGCGGGCCAGCCCGACGAAGAGGTCGTGATCACCTTCGACATCCATGTGGCAGGTGAGTTCGCACTCCAGATAACTCAGGACGTGCGCGAGGATGGGCACGCCCAGGATGGTGGATTTGAGCATCTCGAAACCGAGAAAGGGGTCTTCGGTCTGTTCGCCGTTCTGAGAGAGGAACTTACGGAGAATGATGCGATCCCCCGCAGAGAGCTGGCAGATGCCGAAGCGCCGGGATTCGCTGATCAAGGGCATGATCGGCCTGCCCTTTCGGACGGCGATGGTCACCATGGGTGGGTTCATACTGACCTGCTGAACCCAGCTCGCGAGGATGCCCAGACGGCGGTCTTCATGCCTGGCGGTAAGAATGAACAGCCCCGAAGGAATGCGTCCGAGCGCCAGGCCCACGCCTTCGCGGGCGTGCGGTTCGACGGGCGGCGTGTGTTCATGACTCGAATGGACGCTGTCGGACATCACCCGGCCTCCCCAGCAAGAGCCTCTGATCCGGTGCTTCAAGAGAGGCCACTAGGATACGTCGTGGCCGAGGGCGGAGCAAACGTCCGATATTCGCGATTCCCGGTGGTTCCTTTCCGCCGATTCGTCCGCCTTGAAGGGGGTTGGCAGGACGGCTACCTTCCGCCCATGAGTGTTCGGTTTGACCTGGTGATCTTTGACCTGGACGGGACGCTGCTGGACACCCTGGCGGACATCGCGGGGGCGGGGAATCACGTGCTGCGGACATTCGGACTTCCGCCGCGGCCGGTGGCGGATTATCGCATCCTGGCCGGTCAAGGCGCGAGGTGGCTGGTCGAGCGGGCCTTAGGCGATAAGCACACCGCGAGGGTGGACGAGGGGGTGGCGTTGCTCAAGGCCTGGCAGCTTGAACACGGTTTGGACCAGACGCGGCCGTACGAGGGCATCGCGGAACTTCTCGATGGTCTGATGGAACGGGGCGTTCCGATGGCGATCCTGAGCAACAAGCCGCACGCGGCGACGCTCATCGCCGTGGGCGAACGCCTGAGACGATGGAAGTTCGCGGCTGTGCAGGGGGCGGAGGACGGCGTGCTGCTCAAGCCCGATCCAGCCGGGGCATTGGCGATCACGGCGAAGATCGGCGTGGAACCGGAGCGGGTAATGTACATAGGGGACACGCGGGCGGACATGGAGACGGCCAACCGCGCGGGGATGTACGCGGTCGGCGTCCTCTGGGGATTCCGTGACGAAAACGAACTGCGCGACGCCGGGGCGAAGGTGATCGTAGAGCGGCCGGGGGAGGTGATGGAGTTGGTGGAGGAGGCGAAATGAACACGCCGGGGAACGTGCCATGATGGATGCCGAGCGCCAACAGAGCTTACCTCGTTTGGGTGGGCGCGGGGTTCGATTGCTCAGGCGGCCTGCCGCCTCCTGTCGTTCCCGTGCGGTATCACTCCCCCTCGAACTTCAGTCCGACCTGTCCGCGCCAGCGATCCAGGGCGGCCATGTTTCCAAGTGAATCGTCGATGGACGTGGCCGGGGAGGGCGCTTCGCGCGCCTCAAGGTGTCGGGCGACGGTGTCGGCCTCGATCGCGTAGAGCGGCCCGTCGGCCTGGACCTGATGCGCCTGCGGTTCTCCCTCGGTGGGATGGACGATAATCGCATCGCCCGACTGCCGCGGCTTCCAGGGGGAGGGGATTTCGATGCGGCCTTGCGTTCCCCAGATCGTCGCGCCGACGTGGTAGTCGCTCTGGATCGCGCAGGTGAGCGTGGCGAGGATCTCGCCGGCCCCCGGAATCGCGGGAAACCTCACCGACGCGGTGGCCCATTCATCGACGCGGGTCTTCCCGCCCAGGTGCGCGTGCCCGCGCAGGTCGATCGGATCGGCGAAGAGCTTTCCGGCGGCCACTCCCGCGACAAGCCTTGCCAGAGAAAGCGTATAGCACCCGACATCCATGATCCCCCCGCCGCCGTAGGCGTTGACCATGCGGGTGTTCTCATACTTAGGACCGAGGTTGAAGCAGAACCTCGCATCGATCAGGCGCACCTCCCCGATGACCTTCCGCTTCAGAAGCTCGACGAGCCTGGCCGTCTGCGGGTGGCAGCGGTACATGAACGCCTCCATGAAGAAAACGCCGGCTTCGCGCGCCGCGGCCGCCGCCTGCTTCGCCTGGGCGAGGTTCATCGCCAGGGGCTTCTCACAGAGGATGTGCTTGCCCGCCGCGGCCGCCGCCAGGACGTTCTCGAGGTGGAGGTGGTTCGGGGTGGCGATGTAGACGGCGTCCACCTGGGCGTCCTGGATAAGTTCCTGGTACGACCCGTGCGCGTGGGGGATGGAGAAACGCCGGGCGAATGCTTGGGCGGACTGGGATGTCCGGCTGCCGATGGCGACCAGCCTGCCGGTGCGGGAGTGGGCAAGGTCTTCGGCGAAAACGGCGGCGATGTGGCCGGCGCCTAGGATTCCCCAGCGCAGGGGGGCTTGAGGCATGGCGAACTCCGGGGTTGGCTTGGCGGGTAGCGAGCAGCGGTTGGCAACTGGCAGGCGGCGGTCCCCAGTGGGATTATAAGGAAAGTGGTCCGACGGATCAGGCCCTTGGACATCCGAGCCGACCCGTCCTTTCCTACCCCACACCCTGCGCCCCTGCACCGGCCGTGCTCAACGCTTGCCTATCGGGAGAGACGCGGCTAGATTATGGGAGCTTTACGTTCGTGGTGGGTCGCCGGGGCGACCGGACATATCGGGCGTGGGGCGGTTTGTCGTGACTCGGGCCGGCGGCTGACGAGGGTGTTCTCGCAGCGGGACCGGTCGGTCTGTAGGTGGAGGTTTCGGCCATCGCAAGATCCCGTTTTCAGTCGTCCAGCCGCGAATCCGGCAAGCGCCTTCGGATCAACGACCAGATTCGAGCGACCAAGATTCGCCTGATTGATGAAAACAACGAGCAGGTGGGCGTCGTGGGATGCGACGAAGCCAAACGCCGCGCGCGCGAGGCCGAGCTTGACCTTGTGGAAGTCTCCCCCAAGTCCGATCCGCCCGTCTGCCGGATCATGGACTACGGCAAGTGGAAGTATCAGCAGAAGAAGAAGGAGCAGAAAGCGAGCAGCCACGCCAAGCAGAGCCAGCTCAAGGGCATGCGCCTTCGCCCGAAGATCGACGACCATGACCTTTCGATCAAGCTCAATCAGGCCGGCGGCTTCCTCAAGGAGGGGCACAAGGTCCAGTTCACGATGATCTTCCGCGGCAGGGAGATGGCCCACCGCGAGCTGGGCGACCGCACCATGCGGAGCATTTATGAGCAGCTCGCACAGGTCAGCAAAGTGGAGAGCCCTCCGCGCATGGCCGGAAAACGCATGACGATGGTTCTGGCGCCCGACCGCAAGACCAAACCGGCGGGCAAGGAATCGGACACGCAGGGGACTCACGCCGCCGAACCGGCGCGTCAGCCCACCGAAGCCGC
>JBGTFI010000723.1:0-4098 GCA_041747335.1 Phycisphaeraceae bacterium
CCGGGCGCTTCGCCACCCCGGTCATCAACTACCCCGAGGTCGCCATCCTCGCCGTCGGCAAGGCCTACGACGCCGTCCTCGTCCGCGACGGCCAGCCCGTCGTCGGCAAGGCCCTGCCCCTCTCCCTCGCCTGCGACCACCGCGTGGTCGACGGCGCGACCGCCGCCCTCTGCCTGGCCGAGATTGTGTCGATGCTCCAGGACCCCGCCTCACTCGCCTGACAGGCGCGACGGGTGCCACGGGTTGACCCGAAGGGCAACCCGTGCCAAAGGTCGTTACAAAAACGAAAACCGCCCGGCGCTCCATGCACCGGGCGGTTTTTTTTAGTTCCACAGAGCGAGCGTCCGGGTTTACTTCCCGTCCTTCTCACCCATCATCTTGAGCATGTCCACGCACCGATTCGCGTAGCCCGCCTCGTTGTCGTACCAGCTGATGACCTTGAAGAACCGGTCGTTCAGCTCGATGCCGGCCTTCGCGTCGTAGATCGAGCTGCGCGGGTCGCCGATGAAGTCGCTCGAGACGACCTCCTCCTCGGTGTAGCCCAACACGCCCTTCATCGGGCCATCCGCCGCGGCCTTCATCGCCGCGTGGATGTCCTTCAGGCTCGTGGCCTTCTCCGTCCGGAAGGTCAGGTCCACCGCGGACACGTCCGCCGTCGGCACGCGGAAGGCCATGCCGGTCAGCTTGCCCTTGGTCGCCGGCAGGCACTGGCCCACGGCCTTGGCCGCGCCGGTGCTGGCCGGGATGATGTTCATGTACGCGTTGCGCCCGCCCCGCCAGTCCTTCTTGGACGGGCCGTCCTGCGTCGGCTGGGTGGCGGTGGCCGCGTGGACCGTGGTCATCAGGCCCTCGACCAGCCCGAAGTTGTCCAGGATCACCTTGGTGATCGGCGCCAGGCAGTTGGTCGTGCAGCTCGCGTTGGAAATGACGGTGTCCTTGGCCGGGTCGTACTCCTCGTGGTTGACCTTGTAGCACAGCGTCTTGACCGTGTCCGGCGTCTTGGTCGGCGCCGAGATCACCACCCGCTTGCACCCGTTGTTGGCGATGTGCTTCCGGGCGCCCTCCAGGTCCGTGAAGATCCCGGTCGACTCGAGCACATAGTCCACGCCCCAGTCGCCCCAGGCCAGGTTCGTCGGGTCGCGCTCGGCCTTGGTCTGGGTCGTGTGCCCGTTGACGGTGAAGCTGGTTTCGGTCGCGCTGACCTCGGCCGGCTTGCCATTGACAAGGAACCGCCCGTGCATCGTGTCGTACTTGAGCAGATAGGCCAGGTTGTCCGCCGGCACCAGGTCGTTGACCGCGACCACCACGATGCCGGGGGTGTTCATCGCGGCCCGGTACACCAGGCGTCCGATGCGTCCGAAGCCGTTGATGCCGATGCGGATGGTCATCTGAGCATGTCCTTTCGTGCTTGCAACCTGCAGGGCCTAGACAGTAGAGTGGCACGATCGGCCTTTCCACCACCGGACAGGCCCGGGAGCCCGCCTGTGCACATCGACGACGATATCCTAAACCTTGTCGCCCAAGGCGATTACTTCGACGCCGCCCGCCTGCTCCAGTCCCTCCGCGGCGTCTCCCTCGACGAAGCCGCCGCCGAGATCAACCGCCTCCGCGGCGACATCACCCCGCTCGACCCTGCCTCCGCCGCCAACCCCATCACCCCCGCCATCGCTGAAGCGGCCTGCTCCGGCTACCCCATCGAGGCGATCAAACTTTACCGCGAGATTCACGGCGTAGGGCTCAAGGAGGGGAAAGAAGCCGTGGAAAGGTACATAGAGTACCATGGAATCGAACGGCCCGAGCGTGTCCCAGTATCAAGCCAGAAGAGAAGCCACCCATCTGCCCTAGGGATACCATCGCTGACAGTATCTGGAAACACTCGTGAGTAATTTAAAAGCAATTATTGCGTTTGATAGTTATTTGAAGCCACTATTTGTTTCTATTTTTGCATTCGCGGCAGTCATTTTACTCTGTGTCTTGGCCAGATCATTGGTATCGAAAAAGCCACTTGTTTTTGTATGGGATGATTCCATATGGATTGAAGAGCGACCCGCCGCTGCGTCAGTATACAGGGGTGGCCTGACAATGTTTAGTCGGACGGACGAGGGTGGCGCCCAGGGCATGTCTACACCTCCCGTTTCGTTACTGAACTCTAGTTACGAGTGGACCCCAATCACAGAGCTAAAACTGCCGGACGCCCCGCCAGTTCTATGTACAACCTTTTTTCAGGTGAATCTGCAGCCCGCCGGGCACTTCAGAATCTACTTGTCAGGCAATAGCGTGCGGGGTGCAGAGGGCGTCTGGCTCACTCTGATAAAGCTGGTATTTATTCCTGTCAACATGGTGCTCATCTGGTACGGCCTGCTCTTTATCCGAATGAATCGGCGAGTGGTCGCTTCGCAATGTGCTCTTTGCGGCTATCCACTGCAATGCCCATGTCCTGAGTGCGGATCTCTTGCGAGATAGAACTCGGTGGGCTTCCGTCAAATGAAAGCCGATTCTCCGGCGGACTGGTTCATCCGTCTTTACTGTGGAAAGCCGATCCTGCGCGAATCGTTCATCCGAAGACCTGCCCTCAGTCTCTGTCCCGCGAAGCGGAAATTTTCACGCCCCATCAATGTCCGACAAACTCTTCGGCCGAAACGACATCCGCAGCGCGTTCGCCACCGCCAGCACGTCGATCAGCTCCTGCGTGATCGCCCCCGCCACCGGCGGCAGGTAGCCCGCCGCCGCGAAGCCCATCCCCACCACCGACAGCGCCATCCCCCCCACCGCGCTCTGCAGGGCGATCTTGCGCAGCCGGGCCGAGATGTGGAAGAACTCGTCCACCTTCTCCAGCGCGTTGTCCATCACCACCACGCCCGCCGCCTCGGTCGTGATGTCGCTGGCCTTGCCGAAGGCGATGCCCACCGTGGCCAGCGCCAGCGCCGGCGCGTCGTTGATCCCGTCGCCGACGAAACAGGTCCGGGCCTTCTCCGACTCGGCCCGCACGATGGCGACCTTCTCCTCCGGCTGCTTGCCCGCGTGGATGTCTGTGATGCCCACCTTGGCGGCCAGCGCCCGGACCTCAACCTCCCGGTCGCCGGACACCAGCATGACCTTCTCGAAGTGGTGCCGCTTGGTCAGGTGCCGGATGAACGCCGCCGAGTCCTTCCGCGGCTCGTCGCGGAAACGCACCACGGCTGCCAACGCCCCGTCGATCAGCACCACGCACTCCAGCCCGCCCTGCGCGGCCGGCAGCTCCGCCCGGATCGACTCGTCCACCTTCCCGCGCCCGGTCACCAGCACCTCGACCCCGTCGACGATCCCGCGCAGGCCCTGGCCCGGGCGTTCGGAAACCTCGACCGGTTCGTGCACCGGCGCCTCCAACCGTTCGGCCTCATTGACAAGCGCCTCGGCCAGCGGGTGCTTGGAGTATCGCTCCAACGCGCCCACCAGCGACAGCACCCGCTCAGGCGGCATCGCGTTGAAGATCTGGACGGCCGTGACGCTCGGGCGCCCGTAAGTCAGGGTCCCGGTTTTGTCGAAGATAATCGTCCGGCAGGTGTCGATCGTCTCCAGCGTGGCCGGGTCCTTGATGATGATGCCCCGCTTGGCCGCCAGCGAGATCGCCCCGATGATGGCCGTGGGGATCGCGATCAGAAGCGGGCACGGCGTGGCCACCACCAGCACCGCCAGGAACCGCACCGGGTCCCCCGACACCAGCCACGCCGCCAGCGCGATGCTCACCGCCAGCGGCGTGTACCACGCGCCCAGCGTGTCCCCCATCCGGCGCATCCGCGGCCGGCGCTGCTCGGTCTCCCGCATCACCTTCATGATCCGCGCGTACCGCGAATCTGCGGCCGGCCTGGTCGCCTCGATCGTCAGCGAGTTCTCGCCGTTGACCGCGCCCGAGATCACCTCCGCCCCGGGCGCCTTGGACATGTTGTACGGCTCGCCGGTCAGGAACGATTCGTCCATCGAGCCGCGCCCTTCGAGCACGATCCCGTCGACCGGCGCGACCTCGTGCGGCATGACCACCACCCGGTCGCCCACCAGCACCTCGCCGATCGGGACGTCCTCGATCCCGTGCTCACGCTTGATATGCGCGACCGACGGCAC
>JBGTFI010000724.1:0-1660 GCA_041747335.1 Phycisphaeraceae bacterium
AAGCACCAATCGGCGCGGCCAGCCCGAGGGCAGCCTCCGCCGCACCATCCGTTTTCGCACGATCATCATGGGCATCCATACCGCGAAGGTTGAGCGATTCGCCCGGCCGGGCGGATTATAAGCAACGCCCCGTTCGCCGCACGCGTCCCGCTCACCGGGGCCGCACGAAGCGGCGGTCACCAGCGGGAAATATTCATACAAATTCATCTTGACAACGCGGCGAGCCGATCTATAATTGGACGTGAACTGAAGAAACGGCCCGCCTGAGCAACTGGTTTCCACGACGGAGACCGACAGGCAACAAGAGGCCCGACAAACCCAGGCCGCATCGGCCGGGAAGCAGACAGTCAGCCGCCCCGAGCCCACCTCCGTGCGGATCGGCCGAGTCCGGTCGGCCCCCCACAACGGCTCCCCGCGGCTGACTTTTTTTGGGTCGAGGGTCTTGAGTCTGGAGTCTTGGGTGTGGGGTGTTGAGTCTTGAGTCGGGGGTCGGGGGCGGCGTCACATCCGCCCGGCGGTCAGTTTCAGGCCGATGATCGCGGTCACCAGCATTGCCAGAAAGCCCAGCCGCGCGAGCGACGCCGGCTCACCCAACAGCGCGATCCCCAGCACCACCGCGCCCACCGCTCCGATGCCCACCCAGACGCTGTAGGCCGTGCCGATCGGAATGCCCCGGGCGGCCAGGGCGAGCAGGTACATGCTCGCCACCATGGCGGCGCCGGTCCAGAGGCTCGGCCAGAGGCGGGTGAACCCGTCGGTAAACTTCAGCCCGATCGCCCAGACCGTCTCGAGCACTCCCGCGATCAGCAGCAGCCACCAGTGGTAACCCATGCTGAGCCCGTCCTCGCTCATTCGGCCTTGCCCGCGAGGAAGGCGACGAGGTCGAGAATCTCCTCGCGCTCAAGGGTCACCAGCATCCCGGTGGGCATCATCGAGAGCGTGGACGGCCGCATCTCCGCGATCTCGGTGCGGAGAACCTCCTCGTACTGCTCGGGGTTGACGGTGTTGGCGGCCAGGCGTACGAATCGGTCGTTCTGCTCGACGATGATGCCCGAGAGCAGGTCGCCCTCCATCGTCTCGATGACGTGGCTCTGATAGCCTTCGGCGATGAGCGCGGATGGGTCCATGATGTGGGTGAGGATTTCCTCGGGGGAGTAGATTTCGTGGATCTTCGTGAGGTCCGGGCCGATCGTCGTACCTTCATCGCCGTGCTTGTGGCAGCGCAGGCATCCGGCGGCGATGAGCATCTCCCTGCCGCGCGCCGCGGAGCGCCTGGCGCGGTCGTTCCGCACCACGGGCATCAGCTCGCTGAGTTCCCACATCTTCACGAAGCGCCGCGCGGGCGCGGCGGGCGCGGCCTCATGACCGCCATGCCCGGCGTGATCGTGACCGGCGTGCGAGGCGACCTGACCACTGGAGGGATGCTGCACTTCATGAGCCATGGAGTCGTCGAGCTTCTCGACCACGCGCATGATGCCGTTCATCACCAGGTAGTGGCCGGGGTAGGTGCAGAGGTAGGGGTAGTTGCCCGGCTTGTCGGGCGCGAGAAACGTGAGTTCCTGCGATTCGCCGGGCAGGAGCAGCTTCGTGGCGCGAAGCACCTCGGGCAGGTCGGGAACGAACTGCCGGGCCTGACCATCCGGGGTCAGCGCGATGCGTT
>JBGTFI010000725.1:0-11523 GCA_041747335.1 Phycisphaeraceae bacterium
CACGGCGGTCGCGACCCTCGGCGGCGAGGACCCGGAGGGGGAGCTGGCGCGGGTGATCGAGGAGCGGGAGGTGCTGGGTGCCGTGGGAGGGGGTGGGTGAGGGGGAGGGGTGGGGGAGGCGGTGGGACTTCGGCCGGGCGGGAGGCTTTGCGTTCGGCGTGGAGGAGGGCGTACTCGTACCGGCGCAGCAGGCGGATGATCCAGATGGTGAAGCCCCAGGTGGCGAGGACGGCGACCACCGCGCCGCAGCCGAAGACGGCCGCGGCGGCGCGTGTCGCTCCCTGCGTTCCCAGGAGCATGGTGACCACGCCGAAGAGGACGATCATCCCGTACGCGGCGATGAGTCCCCACACGGCGGTGCGGGTGTGGGCGGCCAGGTCGTAGTCCTGCATGCGCAGCGCCAGCCGGCGGTAGACCATGCCCAGCCCGAAGCAGACCGACAGGTACGTGGCCGCGGCGCCGAGTGGGATGATCGCCAGAAGGGTGTCCAGTTTTCCGGAGAGTTCGACGCCGATGGCCGCGATGTGGGTGAGGAAGGCCGCGGCAGCGCCGTAGCGGATCAGTTGAAGCAGGGAGAAGGGTGATTCATCACCCGCGGCACGGGGTTCGGTGGTGGTGACGAAGTAGACGCCCGCGAGCCACATGAGGTCCAGGGCGATCGCGAGGGCGAGGAAGGTCAGCACCGTGCCCCTGTGAGGTCCGGCGGAGCCGACGCTTGTCAGGATGCCGCCGAGGATGCCGACGGCGATCGAGAGGATCGCGTACCAGAAGAGCAGGGAGGTTCCGCGGCGAAGGTGGGTCAGCCAGCGGTCATCGGCGAACTCGAGACCATCGCCGCGCAGGGACTTGAAGATGGGGGTTCCGCATTCAGGGCAGGTTCCGCGGGCGTTGAGGCCGCGGAGCATGTAGCCGCAGTGGATGCACGAGACATCGTCGGGGCTGCGCTGCCCGCGGGCGAGGCTCGATGGATGAAGCTGGGACATTCAGACCCCCGGGAGACTCTGAAATCCGGGCATGGGGATGTTTTCCGCGTGGATGCGGATTGAGGAAGGTTCGAGTTCGGTGACAACCTCGGCCTGGAGCGAGCGGGCGGCGCGGCCGGGCGGGAGGGAGAAGCGGAAGGACATCGTTCCCTCGGAGACATCGCGCGAGCGCTGGAAGGCGCTGCGTTCGCCGGGCCGGCCGTGGAGGCGGTTGCCGTCGTCGTCTTCGAGGATCACCTGGCGGATCATGCGGAGGTTGCTGTAGTAGGTACGTTCGTCCTCCGGATCGTGCTTGAGGCGCCAACGAAGCTGGAGTTCGTATTCGCCGCCTTCGCGGCCGGTTTTGACGGTCTGCACGGCGACGCGCTCGGAGACATCGCGCGCGGCGTCCATGGCATCGGCGCCGTCGAGTTCGACGGTCGCCGTCGATCGCGCCACGAGCACCTGAAGTTGCCCCTGAAGCGAGCGGATGACGGTGGGAAGGTCGTCCACGCCGTTGAGCATCGCGGCGACGTAGACCGTCGAGACGCCCACGCCCCCTTCGGGAAGCTGGATTCCGTTGAAGTGCCGCACCGTGCGGATGCCGCTGGGCTGGGTCTCTTCGCCCTTTCGGGAAGTCAGAAGGTCGCGGCCGTACTTGTCCACCGCCTGGTCGAGGATGACCTGATGGGAGACGGCGAGGATGGGGGTGTCGGCGGGAACCTCGGCCTTGCCGGAGAGGCGGATGGTGTAGTGGGTTTCGCCGTTGTCGAGGTTGAGGCTGGCGCTGGTGTTGACGGCCGTCCAATCGAGTTCGACGATCGAAGGGGGCGCTTCAAGCTTGGCTTCCGGGCGGACCTCGGCGGGGGGTTGCGCCGGCGGGTCCGGGAGGGGGGCCTTGGCCTCCTGCGCCGCCGCGGGAAGCGTTGCTAAGAGTCCGACGATCACCGCGAGCATGACCCGCGTGGCGAGCGCGGTCGTGATGGGAAGGCGGAAGGTCATCACGGGCATTATAGGCGGGGGGTGGGGGGCGCGGCAGATCAGATGCGCTGGTAGCGTGAGAGGAGGTCGAGGATGCGCGGCTGATCAGGCAGGAGGCGCAGACTCTTGCGCCAGGCGGCCACGGCGTCATCCTTGAGGAGGCGATCGTTGCGGCCTCCTTTGAGAAAGAGCGTCATCTTGGACACGCCCACGCCGTTGAGTGCGGCGATGTCGCTCGGATCGATCGTCAGAGCCTGGCTGAAGTGGTTGAGGGCATCGACGAAGCGTTCCTGCTTGAAGCGCACGTAGCCCATGCGTTCGTGGGCGGTGGCGGTGGGCTGGATGCCCAGGAGCGATTGGAGGACGTTTTCGGCTTCGGGGAAGTTGCCCATTCGGATGTGGGCATCGGCCAGGCCCAGGAGGATGGGCTGCGCCGCTTCGCCCAGTTCGCTGGCGCGGCGGTAGGCGGCGATGGCGGCGGGGTAATCGCGCATCAGGCTGTGGGCGGCGGCGAGGTTGGCCCAGGCCGCCTGCTCGCCGGGCCTAAGCACGGTGGCGCGCTTCGCGTAAGGCATCGCCGATTCAGGTCGGCCGAGTTGGAGGTAGGCGCTGGCGAGGTTCGCGTTGGCTTCGTAGTGATCGGGGTTGATCGTCAGGGCGCGGAGGTAGGTGCTGATCGCCTGTTCGAGGCGGCCGACAAGCTGATGCATCAACCCGAGGTAATACTGGGCGTCAAAGTTGTTGGGTTCGATGACGGTGGCGCGTTCGTAGGCCCGGCTGGCCAGGTCGTATTCACCCTGCTCGTGGTAGATCTCGCCCATGCCCATGTGGGCCTCGACGAGTCGGGGGTTTTCTTCGAGCGCCAGCCCGAAGGCGGCGAGGGCCGAATCGAGCTGACCGGCTTCGAGGAACTCCCCGGCTTCGACCATGTGAGCCTGGGCGGCGGATTCGTTGATCCGCTCAGCCGATCGGCCGGTGGTCTGGCAACCGGCGAGCGCCAAGGCAAGCGCCAGCATCAAAGCCACCCGTCGCGTCCGAAACTGCTGCATCATCGTGTCCTCTCCGTGGTCATCCTGTCGGGGGTCATCATTCGCCTGGGCCGCGCCCCATCATGTAGGTTACGTGATCGGCCGCCGGATCGTTCAGTTCGCCGGCGCCGGGCGGTCGCATATCGTCGCGTCGGGCATGAGATTACAATCGTGCGGAAATGAGGTAGGCCATGAGGATTGCCCTGGCACAAATCAACCCGACGGTCGGCGATGTGGCGGGCAATCGCCTGCTGATTGAGCAATCGCTGGAGGCCGCCCGTTCGGAGCGGGCGGAGCTTGTGGTGTTTCCGGAGCTGGTGATCGTCGGTTATCCGCCTAAGGATCTGCTGCTCAAGCCCGCGATCATCGAGCAGGCGCGTGAGGCGGTTGCGGCGATCGCCGCCGGGTGCGTGGATCTGGCCGCGATTATCGGCTACCCGTGTCCGTCGGATCAGCCAACGGGGCGATCGCTGTACAACGCCGCGGCGCTGTGCGCACAGGGGCGCATTGTCCATCACTTTCTCAAGAGCCTGCTGCCGACATACGACGTGTTTGATGAGCACCGCTACTTTGAGCCGGGTCCGACCGATCGGCCGGAGTCTGATAACGGGGTCGGTCCGGTGGCGACGATCGGGGGTGTGCCGGTGGCGGTGAGCATCTGCGAGGATCTGTGGAACGATCGCGAGGTCATGCCGCGCCAGCTCTACCACCATGACCCGGTCGCCCGGGCGGGGGCGGCCGGTGCGAAGCTGCTGATCAACGCCTCGGCCTCACCGTTCGTGATCGGGAAGCACGCGTTTCGGTTGCGGCTGATTCAGGCCGCGGCGCGGCGGCTTCACGCGCCGGTGCTGTTCTGCAACCAGGTGGGGGGGAATGATGAGCTGGTCTTTGACGGCTCGAGCTGCGCGGTGGATGCCCAGGGGAGGCTGATCGCGCAGGGAAGGACCTTCGCCGAGGATCTGGTGATCGTCGATCTTCCCCACACCGCGCGGGAACCGGCGCTGGAGATTCCTCAGCCGGTCGAGGAGGACGACGTGGCGGGCGCCTACCACGCGCTGGTGCTGGGTCTGAAGGATTACTGTCGCAAGTGTGGGTTCAAGTCGGTCGTGCTGGGTCTTTCGGGAGGGATTGATTCGGCGGTGTGCTGCGCCCTGGCGGTGGAGGCGCTGGGCGCGGCGAACGTGAGGGGCGTGGCGATGCCCTCGCGGTACAGCTCCCATGATTCGCTGGATGATGCGCGAGAGCTGGCGGAGAAGCTGGGGGTGCGGCTGGATGTCATCCCGATCGACGAACCGCACGGCGCGTTCGAGCGGACGCTGGGGCCGGTCTTCGAGGGGTTGCCGCCGGATGTGACGGAGGAGAACCTCCAGGCGCGCATCCGGGGGGTGATCCTCATGGCGATTTCCAACAAGTTCGGGTCGATGCTGGTGACCACCGGAAACAAGAGCGAGCTGGCCGTGGGGTACTGCACACTGTACGGCGACATGGCGGGGGGGCTGGCGGTGCTGAGCGACGTTCCGAAGACACTTGTGTGGCGGCTGGCGCGGTGGATCAACGCGGGCGCTGATTCGCCCCTGCGCCGTGCGCACGGCGGGCCGGTCATCCCCGAGCGTTCGATCACGAAGGCCCCGACGGCCGAGCTTCGGCCGAACCAGACCGATCAGGATTCGCTGCCGCCGTATGAGGTGCTGGACGTCATCATCGAGAGGTATGTAGAGCAGGAGCAGTCGGCGCCGCGCATCATCGCGGAGACGAACCTGCCCCCGGAGGTGGTGCTGAAGGTCGTGCGGATGATCGACCTCAATGAATACAAGCGCAAACAGGCCGCCCCCGGACTCAAGATCACCGGCCGGGCGTTCGGTTTCGGGAGGAGAATGCCGATCGCTCAGCGGTTTGACAGCAGTTGGGGCCCGACTCCGCAGCGAGCCGCGACCGTGAGGGAGCGGTGAATAACCCTCTACCCCAGCAACCCCCCCAGCACGTTGCCATGTACATCCGTCAGCCTGAAATCCCGGCCCTGGAAGCGGTAGGTGAGCTTGCGGTGGTCGATGCCGAGCTGGTGGAGGATCGTCGCGTGCAGGTCGTGGACGTGGACGGGGTCTTTGACCACATCGTAGCCGAACTCATCGGTTTCGCCCACGATCGCCCCGGCCTTGAACCCTCCGCCGGCGATCCACCCGGCGAAGGTCTTCATGTGATGGTCCCGGCCGTAGTTGTCCAGGCTGGTCGATCCCTGGGCCATGGGCGTTCGGCCGAACTCACCGGCCCAGATCACGATCGTGTCATCGAGGAGCCCGCGCTGTTTGAGGTCGGTGATGAGGGCGTAGCACCCGCGATCGGTCTGTTTGCATTGGAGCTTGATGCCCTCGGGCAGGCTGCCGTGATGGTCCCAGTCGCGGTGGTAGATCTGGATGAAGCGGACATCGCGTTCGGCGAGCCTGCGCGCGAGGAGGCAGTTGGCGGCGAACGTGCCGGGTTGATGGGCTTCCTCACCGTACAGCTCAAAGGTTGAGGAGGGTTCGCCGGAGGTGTCCATCAGCTCCGGCACGGAGGTCTGCATGCGGTAGGCCATCTCGTACTGTTCGATGCGCGTGGCGATTTCCGGATCACCCACGGCCTCGTGCTTGAGGAGGTTCACTTCGCGGATGGCATCAAGAATGCGCCTGCGTCCGGCCGCGTCGATGCCTTTTGGGTTAGAGACGAAGAGGACCGGATCGCCGCTCGAGCGGAACTGCACGCCCTGATGGACGCTGGGGAGGAAGCCGCTGCCCCAGTAGCGGGTGTGGAGGTTCTGCCCGCGCTGGGTGCCGGAAACGAGGACGACGAAGGCGGGGAGGTTGCGGTTGACGCTGCCCAGCCCGTAGGAGAGCCACGAGCCCATCGTCGGCCGGCCGGGCTGCTGGTTGCCCGTCTGGATGAACGTCACCGCTGGGTCGTGGTTGATGGCTTCGGTGACCATCGAGCGCATGATGGTGATGTCATCGACGATGTGGGCGGTGTAGGGCAGAAGCTCGGAGATTTCGGCGCCGGACTGGCCGTGGCGCCGGAACTTGAACCGGCTTCCCATGCAGACGAGCTGCTGTCCCTGGAGCTGCGCGACGCGCTCGCCGCGCGTGAGGCTTTCGGGCATCGGCTGGCCGGACATCTGGTTGAGCCTGGGCTTGGGATCGAGCAGGTCGATCTGCGAAGGTCCGCCGGACATGCACAAGAAGATGATGCGTTTGGCGCGCGGTGCATGGTGGTAGCCGGTCAGCGCCGCTCCCGGGAGCGCCCCCAAGGCCCGCTGGGCCATGGCCTCACCGAGAAGGGTTGCCAGCGCGGCCGAGCCGATGCCCGTGGACATCCGCCCGAAGAACTGCCGCCGCGTCAGCGCGAGATTGATAGGGTCGTTGTGTTTCATCGTCGGGCTGTTTCCCTGTCCAACCGCTCTCCGCCAGTCGCTACCGGCCAACCGCTACTCCTTCGTGATGACTTCATCGAGGTTGAGGATCGCGTTGCACACGGCCGCCCACGCCGCGTGCTGAGCTGGGTCGAGCGATTCATCGCGGGCGCTTTCGCCCGCGGAGAGGAGCGCCAGCGCCGCGTCCGTATCGACCGCGTAGTGCTCGTGCATCGTTTCGTAAAGGCGGCGCATGGCGTCACGTTCGCCCTCAAGAGGCGGGCGGGCCATGGCGGTGCGCCAGGCGAAGTCGAGGCGCTGGTCGAAGGTGGGGCCGCCTTCGACCAGAATGCGCTGGGCGAAGACTCTGGCCGCCTCGACGAACGTCACGTCGTTGAGCGTCACGAACGCCTGGAGCGGCGTGTTGGTGATCGGCCGTGTGACGGTACACACCTCACGATTGGGCGCATCGAAGGCCGCGAAGGAGGGGTAGTGGATCGAGCGCTTCCAGAAGGTGTACAGCCCGCGGCGGTAGAGGTCGGGGCCGGTGCTGGGGATGTAGGATTTATCCGGCGAATCGCCGTAGGACATCTCGCGCCACAGGTCGCCGGGCTGGTAGGGCTTGACGCTCGGCCCGCCGACGGGGCGATCACGATCAAAAAGCCCGGAGATCGCAAGGGCATTATCCCGGATGAACTCCCCCGCCAGGCGGAAGCGCGGCCCGCGAGCGAGCAGTCGATTCTGGGGATCGCGCTTGAGCAACTCCGCGCTGACCGAAGAATCCTGGCGGTACGCGGCTGAGGTCACCAGCAGGCGCATCATGGCCTTGACATCCCAGCCGGATTCGATGAAGCGCACCGCGAGGTAGTCCAGCAGTTCCGGGTGGCTCGGCCAGTCGCCGCGCGAGCCGAAATCCTCGGCCGTCTTGACGATCCCCACCCCGAACACAAGTTGCCACAGGCGGTTGACCATCACCCGCGCGGTCAGCGGATGGTCCTCGGCCGTCAACCAAGTCGCCAGCGCCAGTCGGTCGCCCTCGATCCCTTCGGGCAGCCTGCCCAGCACTGCGGGGACCGCGGGGTAGACCTGCTCACCGTGGGTGCGATAGTCGCCGCGCACGAGGATGTACGTCGGCCGGGGCTCGGGCACCGTGGCCATGACGCGGAGCATGGGGATCGCGTTCTCGAAATCACGGCGCGCCTTCGCGGCCGCGTCGTACACCGCGCGCAGCGACTTCACTTCGTCAATCTCACGCTCGCGGAAGTACGCCCGCAGCGCGAGGGTCTGTTCCTGGTTGCGCTCGGCGGGCGCGACGGCCGCGATCGCCGCCATGGCCTGGCGCTTCTCGTCTTTCTTCGCCTCCTCCGTGGAGACATCCACGTCGGCCGCGGTGAAGGTCGTTTCCCACGCCCGCTGCGCGGCGTCCCAGTCCTCGCGCGGGGTCCGCAGCGCGGTCTCGAGCGCCTCTCGTGCTGCTTCGTCCGCGTGCGTGAGCAATGTGAGTTGCTCTTGCTGCTCCGGCGTGGGCGTGCGGATGGCCGGGGGCGCGTGGACGGTGCGGATCAGCGGATCTTCCGGAACCTGGTTGAAGAAGGCGAAGAGCTGGTAGTACTCCTTTGTCGTGAAGGGGTCGTACTTGTGATCGTGGCACTCGGCGCAGTGCATGGTCACACCCAGCCAGACCTCGGCCGTGGTGTTCACGCGATCCACCGCGTACTTCGCGGCGTATTCGAGGGCATCGGCGCCGCCCTCCGAGCTCGTCGGCCCGTTGCGGTGAAAGGCGCTGGCGATCTTCTGCTCAAGTGTGGCCCCCGGAAGCTGATCCCCCGCGAGCTGTTCTATGGTGAAGCGATCGAAGGGTTTGTTCCTGTTGAAGGCCTGGATCACGTAATCGCGGTACTGCCACATGGAGCGGGCGGTGTCATCGTGGTAGCCATCCGAATCCGCGAAGCGGGCGAGGTCCAGCCAGTACACGGCCATGCGCTCGCCGTAGGCCTGGGAAGAGAGCAGACGATCGACGACTTTCTCGTAAGCATCGGCGCTGGAGTCGTTGAGGAACGCATCGACCTCTTCGAGCGTCGGCGGCAGGCCGGTGAGGTCGAGCGATGCGCGGCGGATCAGGGTGGTCCTGTCGGCCTGGGGCGCGGGCGACAGCTTCTCCTGGCGCAGCTTCGCGAGGATGAAGCGGTCCACCTCGTTGCGCGGCCAATCATCCCCATCCACGGCCGGAAGTTCGATATCCCGCCTGGGCGGGATGAACGCCCAGTGGCCCTCGTAGGGGGCGCCCTGGGCGATCCATTGTTGAAGGAGGTCGATCTGGGCGGCGGTCGGGCGCTTGGCGACTTCCAAGGGGGGCATGCGCTCGCCCGGATCGTCGCTGAGCATCCGCCGGATCATCTCGCTGGCCTGGGGTTTGCCCGGCGTGACGGCCGCTTGGCCGGCCTTGCGCGGTGCGGTGGCGCTTTCGGGCAGATCCAGGCGCAGGTCGGCCTGGCGCGTCTTGTCGTCCGGACCGTGGCAGGCGAAGCAGTGTTCCGCCAGGATCGGGCGGATGTCGCGGTTGAAGAGCACCTCCGCGCGAACGCTCTGGCACGGCGTCCACAGCGCCGCGGCCGCGATCATTCCGACAGAACAGAACCAACCCATCGTTCTCATGCTCGAAGCTTCCAGACAGGACGAAAAAAAACCTTCCCTTACAAGCTCGGCCCTTCATGGTAGGAGGTTGCCGCGCGGCCGGCAATCCGCTTTTCCGGATAATGTGCCCGGAAATGACGCTGATCGAGTGGGGCGGGCGGGATGCTCTCCCCCGGCTGCAAAGAGCACCGTCCTTTTTCGTCATCCGGGCCTGGTCATTCGTAATTCTTCGACCGGACCCAAACCACGACCCGCTAAGATACTGATGTTCCGCCTCCCGACCCAAGACCCCAGACTCTAGGCCCCAGACCCCCACGCCATGCCAACCCTCTCCAACGCCGCCGCCGCGTCGCCTCCCGCCGCCGAGCAAATCAACCTGGCGGTGGACTTGGCCGGGCTGAAGCTGGCGAACCCGATGATGACGGCCTCGGGCACCTGCGGGTATGCGTACGAGTACGCGGACTTCGTCGATCTTTCGAAGCTCGGGGCGTTCGTGACCAAGAGCATCACCCGCGAGGTTCGGCCGGGCAACGAGGCGTATCGCATCGTGGAGACGCGGGCGGGGATGCTCAACGCCATCGGGCTGGCGAACGTGGGGCTGGAGGTGTTCCTGGCTGAGAAGCTGCCGCAGCTTAAGAAGATGCGCGAGACCGGCCCGCGGATCATCGTCAACGTCGCCGGGCACAGCCATGAGGACTACCTCGAAACCGCCGGCCGCATCGCCGACGAAACCGCCATCGACGCCATCGAGCTCAACGTCTCGTGCCCCAACGTCAAGGACGGGCTGACCTTCGGGACCAACCCCGCGCTGCTCGAAGACCTCGTGCGCCAGGTGCGCAAGACCATGCGGCGAGAGTGCAGGCTGATCGTCAAGCTTTCGCCCAACGTCGGGGACATCACCGCCACGGCCCGGGCCGCGATCGAGGGCGGGGCGGAGATTCTGAGCATGATCAACACCTACACGGCCATGGCGATCGACATCCACAAGCGCCGGCCGCGCCTGGCCAACGGCACGGGCGGTCTCTCCGGCCCGGCGATCCGCCCGCTGGCGGTGTTCCTCGTCTCGCGCGTCTACCGGGAGGTCGCCAAACCCGCGGGCGTGCCGATCATCGGCATGGGCGGCATCCAGTACTGGCAGGATGCGGCCGAGTTCCTGCTCGCGGGCGCATCCGGCCTGGCGGTGGGCACGGCGCTGTTTGTCGATCCGGCCGCGCCGGTCAAGATCATGGAGGGTCTGCGGGAGTACCTGGCGAAGCAGGGCTGCAACACGGTGACCGACCTCATCGGTAAGCTCCGCTATCCCGGTGACAAGGAAGATGGGGAGGGGTACGCATGAGCGAAGACCCCCACAACGAACCGCGCGCGTCAGCAAGCGCTCCCCCGCCCCCGGAAGTATCCCCGGAAGCTTCCCCGGATGACCCCTCCACTTGGTCCGAAGCCGATCACCTGCGGCACTTTCTCAAAGGCCGGGACGCGAAGTGTCCGGAGTGTCAATACAACCTGCGGGATCTGGAATCGGCGAGTTGTCCGGAGTGTGGGAATGCGCTGAAGCTGGTTTTGCGATGCGAGGAGATGGCGCAGATTATTTGGATCATCCTCGTCATCTTAATATGTGCGCCGATAGGACTTGGAATACTGATCGGTTCCTACATCATCGAGGCGATTCGTTTTTCTCCCTCCCTGACCAGGGAGGACTTCATTCTTGGCGTGGTGGTCTTGTACTATATCGCTGGCATCCCCTTGGCTATCTGGTTAATCATCAAGCGAAAGACGTTCATGGCGATCTCGGCGGAATCGAGGGGAGTTCTCATTTTCCTGGTCTTCACCATATCCACCCTCGCACTCTTCGTCACGTTGCACGCGATGCCGTGAACGTCCGCAGGCGACTCCCCATGCCCCACCTCCTCCTCACCTGGCTGGTCTGCTTCGTCGCCCTGGCCCTGGCCGTCGGGGGGCTGGCGGTGTGGTATCGGCTGATCGGCAGCGAGTTCGATGGGAAGGACTTCTGGTTTGAGGTCGGTGTGATCGGTTTTGCGGCCGCGGCGCAGACGGGCGTCATCGCCGTGCTTCAGGCCGTTGAGAGCGAGTATGGCGCGATGCTCGGCCGGGCGATGCTGATGTTCGGGGTGCTGGCGACGTTCGTCATCTACAAGCTCACCCACTACGAGGACATGAGCGACATGGACATCTTCACCATCTGCCTGGTCAACATCGCGAGCTGGTTCGCGCTGATGATGCTGGCCGATGCGCTGCTGGGGTGGTGAGCGCTGAGTAAGTCGCGCCGCGTGGATCAGACCGCCACCGGTTCTCCCGCGTACCAGCGATCGAGCACCGCCTCCCAGTCTGCCAGCGACTTTACCGCGATGAACGCCCCGGCCACCTCCGCGCCGGCCGGATGATGCCGCGAAAACTTGATCCCGAACTTGCGCATCATCATCCCCGCCTTGCGCTCGCCGTGCAGCCGGACCGACTGCTCGAAGTGTTCGCGCAGCACCTCCCGCTGCTGCGCGACCGTCGGCCCGCGGCGCGCGGCCGGGGC
>JBGTFI010000726.1:0-1712 GCA_041747335.1 Phycisphaeraceae bacterium
GGCCTGGTCAGCGCGGTGCTGGGCCAGCAGCGATTCGCACTCCTTCTTCGTGAGCTTCTTCTTGACGGGCGCACCGGCCCGTTGCACATCGCTTCGTGCCGGCGCCGGCCCGCGCAGCCTCCGGGGGCTTTTGATGCGGACCTTCTTGTTCGTCGCGAGGTTGGTCGCGTCCCAGCCGCCGTGGGGGTTCTCGTGGTCGATCCGCACGGCCACCACCTTGTCAGTGACCTTGGCCAGGTACGACTGGCCGATCTTGACTTCGTCCTGTTTCATCGTTCGCTCCTTGGTGTTCAAAGCCTGCGGGGCGCGGCGGGAACATCCCGCCTCCAGCCCGCGGCCAGGTTGGTCGTCCTCACTCGGTCACTCCCCGGCGCCGCATGGCGTCTTGGGCCATCTCGGCGATCAGCTCGATCTGTTTGAGCCGCTCGCTCAGAAGCGAGGCGTCGATCGCGGCGTGCGCCAGACTCACGATCTCGCTGGCGAACCGATCGGCCATCTCTCCGCGCTCGAGGGCCTCGCGGGCCCGCGTCGCCATCCGGACGATCCGATCGAGGTGCTCCCCAAGGTCGCGTCGATCCGCCTCGACTTGCGTCGTCGCTGTGTAGGCATGCTCGAACGCGGGGCTGTCCAGCGTCAGGCCCAGTTGCCTGGCGTCCTCTCTGACCTCTTTCGTGGTGAACCGCATGGTGCTCTCCTTGGTGTGGGGTGGTTCTTGATCAATCCAAACGGCTCAGTGGCACTCGCCAAGCAGCTTCTCGATCTCCTCGGTCTCGCTGTCCGAAAGGAAGGCAAGCGTTTCGATGAGCCTCTCGCGGACGTGCCCGAGGTCGCCGGCGTTGCCGAAGTTGCGGGGGTCCGCCTGGGCGCGGGTCCGGTGCTTGTCGAGCTCGAGTTCGATCCAGTCCATCACGCGGGCGATGTCCTGGAAGCGCTCTTCGTAGAGTTCGGGGGCGGTCTGCGGCGTGGTGGGGCGATCCTCGGTAGGCATGGCGTTCATCTCCTTTCGTGCGGGAGGTCGAAGCTCCTCGCGGCCGCGTCGCGTGGCCACGGACACATGAGGGCAAGCTTCGCCCCGAACATCAAGGCGATTACGCGACATGCCGCCGAGAATCAGCGGATCGCTGGGATGGTGGAAATGAATGCCCAAAGAACAGCGTTCACCGGGCGTGGTGGCGCACGCGCCGCATCGAAATCCGGACCTATTTGGACATATAACGGCGCCGCGGAAGTGGGCCGAAACGGCTGAAAATGGGCGTTTCCGAGGCGCCAGGGGGGTTTTGGCGTGGGTCGCGGCCGCGAAAATTATATGTCCTTAGGACACATGTTTGGACCTATAACGGACGCATCTTCGGGCGGCGGTTTCCGGGGGCACTTCCGGGGGAAGATGGTGCGCATTTCGATCCAAATGCGCACCATCTTTCCTTGTAACTGTGCCGCGCCGGAGGTAACTCACGTGCGTGGTCGAGCGCCGCAAGAGCGCTTCATGTTGATAACGAGGGAGGAGACATGCACTGCTTTCCCGCCTGGCACCTGGACGCTTCGTACATTCTCACGCGCGATGAACTGGCACGCGTGCTGACCGACCTACGGCGGCGCGGAGCGCGGCTTCCGGGGGTTCATATGAACCTCGCGATCGTGCGCCTGGCCTGCTGCTGCGGCCTGCGCGCCAGTGAAATCGCCGGCCTGCGCCTGGCCGATGTCGTGACCGACAC
>JBGTFI010000727.1:0-5035 GCA_041747335.1 Phycisphaeraceae bacterium
CGGACCTCATCCGACACGTTCTCCGCGACAACCGCCTCCTCCTGAGCCTCGCTGGTCGGCGCCTGCGGCGCTTCGGTGCGCCACGAAGGTCGAACGACCGGCGGGGGCTCCTCCGTCGCCGTGGCGGTCGCAGCGTCGCCGTGATCTTCGCTTCCTTCCTCCACTCCCTGCTCCTCTTTCTGCTTGGCGGCCCGCCGCCTCCTGGCTTTGCGCGCGCTCTCGAGGTCCACATGCTCGGCGGTTTCGACCGCCGTTTCGGTACCGGGGTCTTCGCTGAACCACTCGCGGATGGTCACCTCCAAGCCAAGCTTGACCGTGGACATGTGGTTGGTGATGTCCGCCACGCCCTCGGCCTGGCACTTCTCGATGATCGCCTTGCTGGCGACACCCAGTTCCTTGGCAATTTCATGTACTCGTCGCGCTTTGGCCAATGTCTGCTCCTCGGGTCTGTTTACCCTCGAACCTGCCTCGTCTCTCGTCGTCTCGACGCCGACGCTCACTGCCGCGCGGTGCGGCTGGGCTCGCTCGATTCCTCATGCTGCTCCTGCTCGGTCTGATCAATACCCTCCGACTGGTCCTCCTCAGCCGCGGCGGCTTCCTCCTCAGCCTGAGGCGTCTCTTCGGCAGGCGCAGGAGCGGGGGAAGGAGCGGGGGCCGATCCGCCGAGAATCCCTTCGAGAATCGCCGCCGCCTGCTCGTCCCCTGGGAGCGCCGGCTCGGGCGTCGCCTGCTGCCGCGCCTGATCGCGCTCTGCCACCTCACGCTGTCGCTGCTGCTCTTCGGCCAGCGTCCGGGCGCGCTCGGTGGCCGCGGCGACGATGCGCTGGGCCGTGGCGTGATCGCACTCGATGGTTTCCATCAGGTAATCCGGCCCGACCTCCTCCACGTCGAACACGCTGATCACTCCCAGGGCCGCGAGGCGGTCGATCTGCTCCTGCGTCACGCCCGCGACGGTCTTGAGGCACTCCTCCATGATGTCCAGGCTGGCGGTGTATTCCGGCGGAGTGAGGATGTCGACGTCCCAGTTGGTCAGCCTGGCGGCGAGGCGGACGTTCTGCCCGCGCTTCCCGATCGCAAGCGAAAGCTGGTCCTCGTTCACCACGACGGTGGCGCGGCCGAGCTCGAAGCACAGGCTGATCTCCACCACCTCGGCGGGTTTGAGGGAGTTCTGGATGAGAATCTGGCTCGACTCGTTCCATCGGACGATGTCGATCTTCTCTCCGCCCAGTTCATCGACGATGTTCTTGATCCGGCTCCCGCGCACCCCGACGCAGGCGCCCACCGCGTCGACCTTGGAGTCGATGGAGGCCACGGCGACCTTCGTGCGATGTCCCGGTTCCCTCGCCATGGCTTTGATTTCGATCACCCGCTCCGTGACTTCCGGAACCTCCACCTCGAAGAGCCGGCGGATGAAATCCTGGTGGGCACGGGAGAGGACGATCTTCACCTGGTTGCCGGTGTCGCGCACGTCCAGGATCAGGCAGCGGACGCGTTCGCCGGGCTGGTGCTGCTCACCGGGGATCTGCTCGGAGCGGGGCATGAAGCCCTCCGCCCTGCCGATGGAGATCACCAGCGCCCCGCCTTCGTACCGCTGCGCCATCCCGGTGACCATCTCGCCCACGCGGTCGATGTATTCGTTGTAGATGCTGGCGCGCTCATCCTCGCGGAATCGCTGAATCATGACCTGCTTGGCGGTCTGCGCGGGGATGCGCCCCAGGCTGTCCAGATCGACCTCCTGGTTCTCGCGCCACAGGCGGATCTGCCCGGTCATGCGGTCGAGCTCGCAGTGGAAGTCCTCGGTATCGACGGCGTTGAAGTGCTTGCGGGCCGCGGACACCATCGCCTGCTCGATGTCCGTGAACAGGGTCTCCTTGTCCACGTTTCGTTCGCGGGAGATCGAGTCGATGAGTCGGAGCATTTCGGTGGTGTTCATCGGCGTGGTTCTTTCGTGCGGTTATTCAGTTGTGTATTCACTTGTCGATCGTGTTGGCCATGGTCACGAGGGTCACGAGGGTCACGAGGGTCGCGAGCCGGGATCGAAGCCGCCGGGCGGAAGGCCCTGTTCGCGGCGATTGTTCGGGGCGACGCGCCCTGAAAACAACAAGACCACCCGTCGCAAGGCGCGGTGGTGGTCTGGCGGGGTCGGCCTGCTTTGCCTTCGGCCCTGAGTACCGGCGTGAACCGGCCGTTCGAGGGCGAGGACGAAAGCGGGCATCGCATGGCGTTTTCGCGGAGGTCACCGCGTCATCGCCACCTCCTTTCGGAGCGACACGCCCAGAGTCCAGGCTGACAAGCGCCGGACCGGGGCGGGGTGGACAGCGAGATGGGGCGCCAAGCGTCCCATCTTACCGCCGCACCCTCAAGCCGTCGTATGCCACAAGGCCGTACATCCGGGCATCCTTTCCACCAACGCACGCACCGAGCGTGCGAACCTACCGGACGCGCCTGGACGCACCGCCCAGACGACACCGGACGCTAAAGCTTAGGGTCGCAGCCCATGTTGTCAAGCGGGGCAGGAAAATTCGAGAGTCTTGAGTCTGAAGTCTGGAGCCTCCCCGGAAGGTGACACGCGTGGATGAATCGCGTTACGATTGATTTGGCCCCAGGAGACGCACGGATGCCGACCGTTGAACTGAAGCTGCCCCATCACCGCTATGACATCCACATCGAGGTCGGTCTTCTCCAGCGGGTAGGGCAACTCGTCAATGCCCGCGCCCCTCACGCCCGGGCGGCCCTGCTGGCCGATGAACCGGTCTACGGACACTTCGGCGAACCGGTGCGAAGCTCCCTGATCGAGGCCGAGTACGAGGTCGTCGTCGCCCGCATCCCCACCGGCGAAGCACACAAGAACCTGCAAACCGTTGAAAAACTCTACGGCACGCTTGTCGAGGGCGGCCTGGAGCGCAAGAGCCCCGTCATCGCCCTGGGCGGGGGCGTCACCGGCGACACCGCCGGATTCGTCGCCGCGACCTACCTCCGAGGCGTCCCCTTCATCCAGTGCCCGACCACCCTCCTGGCCATGGTCGATGCCTCCGTGGGCGGAAAGGTCGGCGTCAACCTGCCTCAGGGCAAGAACCTCGTGGGTGCGTTCCATCAGCCGGTGCTGGTGGCGATCGATCCGGCCACCCTGCGCACGCTCCCCACGCGCGAGCTGCGCTGCGGACTGGCCGAGTGCGTCAAGCACGCGGCCATCCGCGACGAAACCCTCTTCGACTGGATCGAACAGCACGCCCGAAACATCCTCGACCTCGACATGGACTGCCTCGTGGAGTTGGTCACCCGCAACGTAAAGATCAAAGCGAAGATCGTCATGGCGGATGAGAAGGAGACCGGCGAGCGCGCCCACCTGAACTTCGGCCACACCTTCGCCCACGCCATCGAAGCCCGACAGGAATACGGCCGAGCTTCCGGGGGGAACGACTACCACCACGGCGAGGCGGTGGCGCTGGGGATGGTCGCGGCGTCGCGGCTGGCCGCGGCGCTGGGGCGCTGCGATGATTCGGTGCCCCAGCGCATCGAGCATCTGCTGAAATCCATCGGGCTCCCGACATCGAGCACCACGCTTCCGCCGACGGAGGACCTGATCGGAACGATGTGGCTGGATAAAAAGGTCGAGTCGAATCGGATGCGACTGGTGCTTCCCGAATCGATCGGCCGGGTGACGATCGTCAGCGACGCGCCGATCGAAATGGTGCGCGAGGCATGGGAGGGTCTGCGGGGGTAGGGCGGGGGGAGCATTACCGCTGAAGATCGCGGATGGCATCACGGGTCGCGGGGTATAATGCAGGGGGCATGAGATCGCTTCGCGAGCCGAAGGAGGCCTGGTATGGGACGAATGCTGGCATTGGCCATCCTCGTGACGGGACTGGCGGCGCACCAGGCGGCGGCGCAGACGCCGGTGCTGGACTATGAAGTGGTGGACTTCAGCGCGATCACGGGGCGGGCGGCCACGACCGGGCGGGATATGATCGACAGCGGCCTGGTTCTGCTCTCGGGCGGCCCGGCGCCGCCGCTGCCCGTGGCATCGTTCCTCTACCGCGACGGCGAGCTGGAGACGATCACGGGGTTCAGCCCTGCATCCCAGAACCCGATGAACAGCCTGGGACAGATGGTCGGCTGGGCGGAGTTTGGGCCGGGGGATTGGGACAATGCCGTGTACGATGATGGGACGATTACGCGATATGAACTACCGGATAACGTGCTTGTAAACATTTCTGACTCGCTCATTTTTCATGCCTTCAATGTCAATATGAGTGCCGTCGTACAGGGCGAAATGGGCGGATACGATGCGGTGTACTATTTAGGAGACCGGGCTTCAACCCGCATTGGAAGTGGCTGGTGTAATCACGACTGCGACGGCTGGACTCAGGATTTCGTCATTGATTTGAATGACCACGACCAAGCTTTGCTCAACGAGCACAACGATCATTATGGCAGTCGGGCGTGGATCTATGATGGCCGCACGGGGGTAAAGCGGTTCCTACGACCCGACATCTCACATCTGGACGGTGAAGTCACTCCCATGGGCTTCAATGATGCGGGTACCGTGGTTGGCGAACTCTTCCTATTCGACCTCGGCGATCGAGAAGACGGCCCCTTCCTCTACAAAGACGGCCAGATGACCCTCCTTCAATCCATGGTTGATCCGGAGGCCAACTGGGATTTCTTCCGCACTCTTGCCGTCAACAATCTCGACCAGATCCTCCTCTGGGGGCGTGCCGATGGCGAGCCGTCCACGCAACTTCTCTACTTCGACGCTGGCGAAATCTCCATCATCCCGGTGAGCGACCTGCTGCCGGGCGTGTCGTCGATCGAGGTTGTCGACTTCAACATCCGCGGCGAGATACTCATCAATGGACGAGTCGGCGGTGTCAACCGCGCCTTCCTCCTCGTGCCCATCCCCATCCCCGAACCGGCGGGGCTCGGCGCGATGGTGCTGGGCCTGATGGCGATGGGGCGAAGGCGCGGCGATCCGGTCCGCAGTAGCGGACCCTACCCCGGCGACTCGCCAAGCAACTCCCGCGGGCTTGCGCGC
>JBGTFI010000728.1:0-5337 GCA_041747335.1 Phycisphaeraceae bacterium
CCATCATGCCCAGGAGGTCCGTGGCGCGATGGCGTGCGGCGCGGCGCGTCCCCGGCCAGCGGAGCATGGAGCTGCCGACCATCGCGGCGATCAGGACGTTTTCCAGGGCGGTCAGCTCCGGTAGCAGGTGATAGAACTGAAAGACAAACCCCACCTCGCGGTTTCGATAGCGGTTGACCTGGGTGGCGCCGGCGGCGAAGACATCGCGCTGACGGAAGGTGACGCGGCCCTGGTCGGGATGGTCCAGCCCGCCCAGGAGGTGCAGGAGCGTACTCTTGCCCGAACCGGAGGCGCCCAGGATCGCCAGCCACTCGTTTTCGCGGGCTTCGAGCTGCACGCCGCGCAGGACGTGCAGATCCTGCCCGCCGAGGAAGTAGTGCTTGTGCAGGTCGCGTGCGGTCAGCAGCGGGTCCGCGGCGGCTTTACTCATAGCGCAAAGCCTCCACGGGGTTGAGGCGTCCGGCCAGGAACGCCGGGATCATCGCGCCCAACACGCTCGAGAGGATCGCCCCGGCGACGATGAACGAACACTCGGTGAAGTCCACGCTTTCGGGGATGGAATCGAAGTAGTACGTGCGCGGATCCCACATGCGCCAGCCCCATCGGCCGTTCGTCCACCAGAGCGTGAGCTGATAGAGGCCTTCCTGGATCTCGTTGAGGTTGTAGACGATCGCCACGCCCAGCGCCAGCCCGGAGAACGCGCCGATCGTGCCCAGCAGAAGCCCGTAGCTAATGAAGATGTTGCCGATGCCCATCCGTGAAGCGCCGATGGCGCGCAATACGCCGATATCCCGTGTCTTTTCCAGCACGATCATGTAGAAGGTGGTGGCGATCATCACCACCGCGACCATGCTGATGAACGCGAAGAGGAAGGTGATCAGGCCTTTTTCGTTCTGCACGGCGTTGAGGAGCGTGGCGTGCTTCTGCTCCCAGGTGTAGACGCTCGTGGCCGAGACGGCGGGAAACTCCGCCAGGCACGCCTGGCGCGCGGCGAGCACCGCGTCGCGCAGGGCTTCGAGAGGGACGCCCTCGCGGCCGCGGACCATGATCTCGTGCGCCCGTCCGGGGAGCATCCTGCCGGTGGGGTCGCCGGTGTCGAAATCGACCTCGGGCACCGGCTCCATGCGGAGCATCGCCTGGAGGACGTCGAAGGCGAGGAAGACCTGGCGTGAATCGACCTCGTAGAGTCCGCTCTTGAACTCGTTGACGACGGTCAGGCGGCGGGTGGCCGGGTTGGTGGGCATACCCGCCTCGTCCACGGGCAGGATGGTAAGTGTGGTTTCGCGTCCCGGGCGGTAGAGGCCCGTGATGATGGAGTTCATCGGGTCGTAATGGCCCTGCTCGTTACGGTCGCTGGTGGGGCTGACGTGGATGCCCGGCACGATGCCCGGAAGATCCCCCGATCCATTACCCCACGCCGGAGGGGCGCTCATCGACATGCCCAGGTCCTTGAGTTCGAAAGCGCCCAGGTCGCGCCATAGGTCATACAGGAGCTTGAGACCGCTTTCCGGGATGATCCGGTCGGGTTCCATGGCGCCGGGGTCCAGGCCCAGGGCTTTGAGCTCCTCCTCGGCCCGGGAGCGAACGGTCTGGCTGTCCCAGTAGAGCGCCTGGCGAAAGCCGATGACCGCCTCCATCCCGTGCGGCTCGACGCCGACGGCCTCGACCGTGTAGACCTTGCCCAGCAGGTTGATCAGTCCGTATCCGCGCACCACGGGCGTGGCGGCGGCGACCTGCTCCATCGACTCGATGCGGGCGATGAGTTCCTGGTAGTGAGAAAAGCCGCGAATGTCGCCGGCGACGATGACATCGCCGGTGAGCTTCCTCGCGGCGTCGCGCATCAGCTCGAGAAACCCGCCCATGACGCTGATGACGATGATGACCATCGCCGTGCAGAGCGTCACCGCGAGCATCGCGAAGAGAGGAGCGAGCTTTCGCCGCAGGTATCGGAGCATGAGCAGCAGCTTGTACATCGGCGGGGATTGTAACGAGGGCGCGGGCGGTGGGCTGGAGGCATCGTGCGCCGGGGTCATGATGTCAGCGGATATACTTCACCCATGCCTCCGCATGAAAGCTCCGCCGCCCGCCCGGTCCAGCGCTGGGAGGGCGATCGTCACGACGCCTTCGAGGATCGCCTGGCCGTGGAGGAACCGCTCGAGATCCGCCTGGGCGATGAGCCGCTGGCCGTCACCATGCGCACGCCGGGGCACGACATCGACCTCGCCGCCGGGTTCTGCCTCACCGAGGGCATCGTGGTCCACGCCGACGAGCTTGAATCCATCACGCCCTGCGCGGAGGCTCAGCCCGGCAACGTCGTCCTCGTCGAGCTGACCGACGAAGCGCTGAGCCGCCGTCGGGAGCACGTGGCCCGCGCGCGGCGGGAGCATTACCTCTCAAGCTCCTGCGGGCTGTGCGGCAAGCGCTCGATCGATCGCATTCATCAGCGGCTTCCCTGGTCGATCCGCGGCGATTTCCGCATTGAGCGCGGCGTGATCGAGCAATGGCCGCGGGTCATGCGTGAGGCGCAGAGCACGTTCGAGCGCACCGGCGGGCTGCACGCGGCGGGAATCTTCAGCGCGGCCGGGGAGATGCGCGTGCTGCGGGAGGATGTCGGGCGGCACAATGCGGTGGATAAAGCGATCGGCCACCAACTCATGCTCGGCCGTGTGCCGCTTGAGGGTGACGCCCTGCTCGTCTCCGGGCGGGCGAGCTTTGAGATCATGCAGAAGGCGGCCATGGCGGGGATCGCGCTGGTCGCGGCGGTGAGCGCCCCCAGCAGCCTGGCGGTGGATTTCGCGCAAAAAGTCGGACAGACGCTCATCGGATTCCTGCGTGAGGGGCGGATGAACGTGTACTGCGATCGGGGGGAAGCGCTGAGAGTGGGGTGATCCCGGGCGCCATGCCCTCGCGAAGCGTGGGCATGTATCGCAGCGACATAGATTCGATTCACCAAGTTACGCCGCTCGTCCCATGCCCATGAGGACGAGGGCATGACACCCAACGCATTTCATCACTCGTATCGATACACCGTCATCGGGCCGGTCTCCGTCATCCGCGTGCCGATCCTGAGGCGCGGATGGATGCGCGGGTAGACGGCCTCGTGGACGTCGTCCCAGCCGGCGACGACCATTTCGACGAACTGGGCATCGGGGCGGTACAGCCTCGCGTGGCCGTCGAGGAATCCGTAATGCCCGCCGATCTCGTGGGCGTCGCCGTCGGGCAGGAGGTTGTGGCCACGCCACCCGTCGTTGTCGAGGATCAGGAAGGTCCGCTCAGGGTGGCGAACGGTCAGCTCCGCGACCTTCAGCAGATTGCCGCCCTCGTCGCCGTATCCCACCCGGCGGTACGGTTCGCCATCCACCACCGCGTCGGGATAGTCCCCGCGCATGTAGTAGCCGTACACCTCGTAGCTGTGGCCGCCGGAGGAATCGTCGGGGCCGTAGGCCGAGCGGGCCAGGTCGGGATTGATGTTGACGTAGTAAGGGTTGACGACGTTGCCGATGTTTTTCTTGACCAGCGGGTCGCCCACCACGTTGGTCGTGTCCGGGCAGATCGCCACCTTGTTTTCGCGGATGTATTCGGGAAAGACGTGGTTGAGGTCGTCGCTGGCATCGGACTCGGTGAAGATGTAGATGCCCGTCCGCCGGTCCGTCGCCTGGGAGATCGCGGCGAGGGTGATCTGGCGGACGTTGTTGAGGCACTGCACCCGCCGGGCCGAACCGTTGGCCGACCCCAGCACCGGAACCAGAAGCCCGGTCAGCACGGCGATGACGGCGATCACCACCAGCATCTCGATGAGCGTGAACGCGCGGACCATGATGTTCCTCGGCCGTGCGGGCATGGTAAGCCTCATCGTCCGCTCACATTATAGCACGAAAAGGCCCCTCAGGTCGAAAGCATGTCCTGGAAAACGGGAGGGATGACCGGCTTGTTAGGATACACATATGCTCGACCGAGCCGCCCAAAGTGCCCCCGACTCTCTCAACGCCCTGCTCAAGCACACGTTCGGGCATGAGGGTTTCAGGCCGATGCAGCGGGAGATCGTCGAAACGGCGATGGACGGGCGGGACAGCGTCGTCGTCATGCCCACCGGAGGCGGAAAGTCGTTGTGCTACCAGCTCCCGGCGGTGGCGGCGAAGGGTGTGACGCTCGTGGTTTCGCCGCTCATCGCGCTGATGCACGACCAGGTCCAGGCCCTGCACACCCATGGGGTCGAGGCGACGTACCTCAACTCCTCCGTGCCCCCTGGGGAAGTGGCCTTGCGCGAGCAGGACGCCGCGGCGGGCCGGTATCGGCTGGTCTATCTCGCCCCGGAGAGGCTGATGGCCGGTGCGGGGATGCGACTGCTCGATCGTCTGGGGGCCGGACCGGGGCTGTCGCTCGTCGCCGTGGATGAGGCGCACTGCATCAGTGAGTGGGGGCACGACTTCCGGCCCGAGTACCGCATGCTCGGCGCGCTGCGCGAACGCGGCATCGAAGCGCCGGTGATGGCCCTGACCGCCACCGCCACCGTGCGCGTGGCGGAGGACATCGCGCGCCAGCTTCACCTTCGTACGCCCCGGAGCTTCCGTGGGAACTTCGAACGCAAGAATCTCTATTACGAGGTGCGGCCGAAGAAGCGCATGCTCGAGGCGATTCTCAAGTACCTGAAACAGTCGCCGCACCATGACGGGATCATCTACTGTCTCAGCAGGCGCAAGACCGAGGAGATGGCCGCGGCGCTGTGCGGGTACGGGATCGCCGCCCTGCCCTACCACGCGGGGTTGACCAGCCAGGAGCGGACCAGGAACCAGCACGCGTTCGTGTACGGCGAGGCGCGGGTGATCACCGCGACAATCGCCTTCGGGATGGGCATCGACAAGCCGGACGTGCGCTTCGTGATTCACAGCGACCTGCCGCGGAACCTTGAGGGTTACTACCAGGAGACCGGCCGCGCGGGACGAGACGGGCTTCCGGCCGACTGCATCCTGTTTTTCTCCGAGGGCGACCGCGTGATGCTCGAGCGTTTCATCGAAGAAAAACC
Source organism: Phycisphaeraceae bacterium (assembly GCA_041747335.1). Taxonomy (GTDB): domain Bacteria; phylum Planctomycetota; class Phycisphaerae; order Phycisphaerales; family Phycisphaeraceae; genus JBGTFI01. Next base: position 5,024 of record JBGTFI010000728.1, read on the forward strand.
GGACGAAGCAGAGCGGCGGCGGGCTTACGAGCAGCTCCAACGGGTGATCGACTACGCGGGAACCTGGCAGTGCCGGTGCAAGCCGCTTCTGGGATATTTCGGCGAACAGATGCCCGGCCCGTGCGGGCACTGCGACAACTGCGCCCGTCCGGCGGCGATGCAGGACGCCACGGAAAACGCCCGCAAGCTGCTTTCGGCGGTGGCGCGAACGGGGCAGCGGTTCGGCATCCGCCACGTGGCTTCGGTGCTTCAGGGCGAGAAGACCGAGCAGGTCGAGCGCCACGGGCACGATCGGCTGAGCGTGTTCGGGATCG
>JBGTFI010000729.1:0-3429 GCA_041747335.1 Phycisphaeraceae bacterium
GGGCGTCTCGCCCGCCATCGCGGCGAAGCCGCGAGCAATCGACTTATGTGCGCGGCGTGGTGGTGTTCTTTCAGGCCTTGAAGCCTGAAGGCGGGCGAGACGCCCGCCCCACCGGCTGAATGTCTGAATGTGTCTTTTTCACCCGAGCCCATTCATCCGTGACCCCCGATTCCTCCCGACCGACCCTCCTGGTCTTCAGTCAGGTGTACGTGCCGGACCCGGCCAGCGTCGGTCAGCACATGGCCGACGCCTGCGCGGAGATGGTCCGCCGCGGATGGCGCGTCGTCGTCTACGCCGCGAACCGCGGGTATGACGATCCCTCGAAGCGCTACCCCTCCCGCGAAGTGATCGACGGGGTCGAGGTTCATCGCCTCCAGCTGTCATCCTTCGGGAAAAGCTCGATCCCCATGCGCCTGCTCGCGGGGACGATCTTCATGATCCAGTGCATCGCGCACGGGCTTTGGACGCGGAACCTGCGCGCCATCTTCATCTCCACCAGCCCGCCGATGTGCGCCATCGCCGCCATCACCGTCTCGGTCCTCCGCGGGGGCAAGCCGATCAAATACTGGGTGATGGACCTCAACCCGGATCAGATGGTCGTGCTGGGCAAGGCCAGGGAAACCTCGCTCCCGGTGCGCCTCTTCGACGCCATGAACCGCGCGATCCTGCGCCGCGCCGCCGACATCGTCGCGCTCGACCGCTTCATGGCCGCGCGTCTTGAGCGCAAAGGCGTCCCCATCGCGGAGAAGCTCGCGATCATGCCCCCCTGGCCCCACGAGGGCCACCTCGAAATCGTCGAGCACGCGGACAACCCCTTCCGCAAGGCGCACGGCCTGGAGGGCAAGTTCGTCATCATGTATTCAGGCAACCACGGGCCTTCGAACCCGGTCAAGACCGTGCTCGACGCGGCGCTTCGCCTTCAGGACGATGAGGATCTGGTCTTCATGTTCATCGGCGGGGGCGTGGGGAAGAAGGAAGTCGAGCAGGTGATCGCGCGGCACAAGCCCCGCAACATCCGCTCCCTGCCCTATCAGCCGCTGGACCAGATCAAGTATTCCCTCTCCGCGGCGGACGTGCATCTGGTCTCGGTGGGCGACGAGGTGGTGGGCGTGGTGCATCCCTGCAAGGTCTACGGGGCGATGGCGCTGGCCCGCCCGGTGCTGCTGCTCGGCCCGGACCCCTGCCACGTCTCGGACATCGTGGCGAAGCACGACATCGGGTGGCACATCCGTCACGGGGAGGTCGATGACGCGGTCGAGACGATCCGCCGCATCCGCCTGACGCCCGCCGAAACGCTCAGGACCAAGGGCGACCGCGCCCTCGAGGTCGTCAGCGCCGAGCTTTCCGAACCGATCCTGCGAGGCCGCTTCTGCGACATCCTCGAACGCGGCCTGAGCGAGCCGCGACCGTAAGGGAGCGGAAAGAAGGCCTCTGGCGAACGAATCGCGCGATCATCCCCTGATTGAACGCCGAGGCGTCGAATCGAAAGAGCGCCGCCGCCTCGCATCCTTTCCCTCTTACCGACGCGCCCGGCTTGTGACGGGGGCCCCACGCCGGAACTCACCCGGAGTCACGCCCAACTCGCGCTTGAACGTCGCGCTCAGATACTCCGGATGACGAAACCCCGTCCTCCGCGCGATCTCCGCCAGCGTGAAGTCCGTCTCCGTCAGCAACTCCTTCACACGCTCCAGCCGCACCCGCGCGATCTCGGCCTTGGGCGACCTCCCCAGCGCCTCGCGGAACCGCCGATCCAGCGTGCTGCGCGAAAGCGGAATCTCATCGAGCACCTTTTCAACGGTCAGCCCCCCGCAGGCACGCTGACGGATCAGACGCACCGCCCGCGCGATGTCGCGGTCTTCGATCGCAGTGACGTCCGTCGATTGCCTTGTCACCACGCCTTTGGGCTGGACAAAGAGCTTGTCGGCCGGGGGCTTCTCACCGCGCATCATGCGATCGAGCAGCGCCGCCGCCTCGAACCCGATGCGCAAGGTGTCCGGCGCGACGCTCGAGAGCGGCGGGTCGGAAAGCTCACAAAGAATCTCATCGTTGTCCACGCCGATCACCGCGACCTCATCCGGCACGGCCACCCCGATCGCCCGGCAGGCGTTGAGCACCTGCTGGCCCCGGATATCGTTGCACGCCATGATGCCGATGGGCTTGGGCAGCGAGGCGATCCAGCGCGCGACCTGGTCCTCATACAGGATGCCGTGCTGCTCGACTTCCTTCTGCGGGCTGGAGTAGGGGTCGTCGCCGTTGGCATCGGAAGGGTAGATATGGCAGGAGTGCCCGGCCTGTTCGATCATCGTCGGAAAATACCGTAACCGGCGAATCGAGTAGTTCGCCCCGGCGAACCCGCAATACGCGAACTGGCGAAAACCGCGCTCCAGCAGGTGGTCAGCCGCCAGCCGGCACACCGCCCGGTCGTTGGTCTCGATCAGCGGCAGCGACAGGTCCAGCTTCCCGCGAAGGTCCACCGCGGGCAACCCGGTTGCGAAGATCGCCTTCTCCAGCGCCCGGGTCTCGACGCGGGCGATGATCCCATCCCCGCGCCATTCCCCCAGCCACGACGGCGAAGCGTCCGCCATCCCCCGCTCCTGGAAGTAAAGCGCCCAGGGCCCGCGCGTCCGGGCATACCGCGCCACCCCGCGCAGCAGCCCCCGGCCGTACCCTCGGGAGGATTCGATCAACAGGGCCACGTGCGGCCGGTCGTGCTTCATGACGGAATCCTGTCGGCGGATTTGACGAAATATCTCAATAATACGCCCCGGAATCGCATTGCCGCCACGTGAATCCACGGATAATATCTCAAGAATACGGGAGGTGGGCGCGGCGGGCGCGACCGAACCCCATTCGAGGTTCTGGCGACCCGGGCCGATCTCAAACCCTATACTGTCCGGAGAGTTCCAGCCTTTCGTACGGGAGACAGGATGCAGGTCAGAAGCCCTTTCACGTACTCAGCGCGGGTGACACGCTTCCTCGCCATCTGCCTGACCGCTCTTACAGTCACGGCGATGGCCGCCGGTGCCCACGCCGCCGACCCCGATCCCCAGGCCATCGAGTTCTTCGAGAAGCAGGTTCGTCCGCTCCTGGCCGATCGCTGCTATGAGTGCCATAGCGGCGATGCTCAGAAGGGCAGCCTGCGCCTGGACCACATCGCCTTCATCCAGATGGGCGGAGACCACGGACCCGCGCTCGTCCCCGGTGAACCGGCCGCCAGCCGAATCATCGACGCGATCTCGTACCGAAACGTCGACCTCCAGATGCCCCCCAAGGGCAAACTCTCCGGCGAACAAATCGAGATCCTCACCCGGTGGGTGGCGATGGGCGCGCCCTGGCCGAATGAGCCCCAGCCGGGCGCCGGCGCGGCCGGCGAATCGTTCGACCTCGAAAAACGCAAACGCGAGCAGTGGGCGTGGCAACCGATCATCG
>JBGTFI010000730.1:0-8895 GCA_041747335.1 Phycisphaeraceae bacterium
CCGACTACACCGTCGCCCGCTTCACCGCCCCCTCGCAGGAGCAAGTCCAGCCGGTGGTGAACGCCAACCTCGCCGAGCAGCCGGCGCGGGTGGTCTCGGCGCAGGCCTCCCAATCGCAGACGGTCAGCCAGGTGTACGTCACTGGGCTGGAGACCGGCAATCCCACGCCCGTGCAGTACAGCGAAACCACGCCGCCGCAGCAGTATGCCAACACCGCGCAGCCTCAGCCCCAAACCCAGCCCTACATCTCCGGGCCGGTGAGCGTGCCCCAGCCGCAACCGGCGCCGGCGACGCCGCAGCAGCTTTACTACCCCACGGGGGTCTATAACCACCCGACGGTGGTGCAGCAGGTTCACTACTACCCCGTCTACACCCCGGTGGTGTATCACCGCCCGGTCTACTACCCCCGCCCGGTGGCCTATTGCCCTCCCACGTCGTACTACCGATCGTCGATCAGCTTCGGGTACGGGTACCACAGTGGGTATCGTCACCACGGGTACCGCCACCACGGACACCACCGAGGCGGCTACTACGGACGCGGGCACGGCAAGAGCAGCAGCCACGTCGGCGTCAGCATCAGCTTCGGCAAGCGCTGGTAAAACACCGTACTGGCGTTCAGACAATCCGGCTCCACACCCGCGGGGGCCGCAGGGCCGCCGCTTTTCACTTCCGGGAAACCGCTTGCGGACGGGCGCGGCTCGTGGAGGGGCATCAAAAGCTGTAACATGGGCCTTTGGATCGCCGGCACAGGAGCAGGAAACGCATGATCGAGCGTCGCAGGACCAGGCAGGTCACCCTGGGGGACAAGGCCCACGGTTTCGTCCGCATCGGCGGGGATGCCCCGGTCTCCGTCCAGAGCATGACGGCCGGTTACACCTTCGAGATCGACCGGTGCGTGGCGGAAATCCACAAGCTGGCCGCGGCGGGGGCGGATATCGTCCGAGTGGCCGTCCCTGAACGCAAGGACACCGATGCCCTGCGCGAGATCCTGCCGCAGGTGAGCGTGCCGATCGTCGCGGATGTCCACTTCCACTTTCAGCGGGCGCTCGAGGCGATCGAAGCGGGCGTCCACAAGATTCGCCTCAATCCCGGCAACATCAGCGATCGTGAGCAGGTGCTCAAGGTCATCGACGCCTGCAAGGAGCGCCGCCTGCCCATTCGCGTGGGGGTGAATGAAGGGTCGATCGTCGAGCGCAGGGACAAGCAGAAGCGCATGAAGGAGCTTGGCGGGGTCTTCGGCGACAACAAGCACGGGCACATGCTGGCGATCATGGTCGCCAAGCTCGAGGAATACCTCGAAATCTTCGAGGAGCGCGACTTCCACGATGTGGTCATCAGCGCCAAGAGCATCGATCCGACGCTGGTGATGGCTGCGTACACGGAGATTTCCAAGCGCTTTGATTATCCCCTGCACCTGGGCGTGACCCATGCCGGCCCGCGGGAGACGGGGACGATCCGCTCGGTCGTGCCGCTGGGGCATCTGCTGGCAAGCGGCGTGGGGGACACCCTGCGCATCAGCTACGCCAGCGACCCGGTGTATGAGGTCCACGATGGGTTGGAGCTTCTCTACATCCTCGGCCTGCGCGAGCGCAAAGGCGCGGAGCTGATCGCCTGCCCTTCCTGCGGGCGCATCCAGGTGGACCTCTTCACGCTCACGCAGAACGTGCGCAAGAAGCTGGCCGAGGAAATCGAGCTTCCGATCAAGGTGGCGGTGATGGGGTGCGTGGTGAACGGCCCGGGCGAGGCCGAGGGGGCGGACGTGGCGATCTTCGCCGGTGACCGGCGGGGGATCATCTACGTCCAGGGCGAGCGCGTGGCCAACGTGCCGGAGGAGGAGATCCTCGACCGCCTGCTCGAAGAATGCCGCAAGTTCCAGGCCAAAGTCCGCCGCGGCGAAGCGAAGCTGGGGGAAAAGGTCGTGGCGATTCTTCCCCCGGACCCAATCGGCGAACTGGGCAGCGGTTTCGAGAAAATCGCGGCCGGCCAGGTGGAGAAGGTGACGCCGCTGACGGTGGGGGGGAAGTAGGAGGGGGATATCATCATGGCGGTTGCGAAATCCCGGCTGAGCTGGAAAGCGTTCAAGGCCAAGCTAACCGAATATGGGGCATTGCCGTTGCAGCGCAGACGGCAGATCATCTTTCGTGGTCAGTCGGAATCAACATGGGATCTCAGGACGACCTTGGACCGTGTGAGACGGTTTGAGAATGTTGACGATCGGGACGCGTGGATCGATCGATTGGTCAGGGAATTCATGCACGAGTCGATCGGCTTGAAGGATGTGCGCCTTGCCCAACGACTGGGGACGCACTGGGAGTTGCTCGGCCGCCATCACGGATTGCCGACACCCTATCTCGACTGGACATCATCTCCCTATATCGCTGCTTACTTTGCCTACGCCGGTTCGGAAACGCTGAACAGTGAGTACGTATCCGTGTGGACGATTGACCGAGGGAAACTTGTGGAGCCGAAGACACCGCAGATTACCATCATCGACGACGATCGCTGGGTTCGTTTCAATACACGAGCGATCGAACAGAGGGCGGTATTTGTTCGGGTCAATGATGCGTCCGTTCCCCTTGAAATCGCTCTTGGGTTCGCCCTTTTTCGGTTTGACCTTCCCCAAGCGGATTTCCGCGAAGCGATGTGCGATCTTGATGAAATGGGCATCAACGCGCGTACAATGTTTCGTGACCTGGACGGTGCCGCACGGTCCACGGCGTGCCGGCTGCTGCACTTGGGAGGCGATTAATGGGAACAAACAAGCTCGAGGACCTCTTCAAAGAAGCCCCCCCGCTCAAGCCCGAAGATGAGAGCCTCGTGAGGCTCTACGAAGAGATCGGCCGGCCGCTCGACGACTTGATCTATTCGGAGGACTTCGACCGGCTTTACGAGCGGGCGAAGGCCGCGGGCGATACGCGTGACAAGCGTGAGATGGCTCATCGCCTGTTCAATCTCCGTAAGGCCGCCCGATTGCCTCGTCTGGGCCGGGGACTGGTTTCCACAGTCCGCATCGTCGATGACGAGTGGGATATCCTCGCCGATCTGATCCCACACTTTTGCGGCACGATAGGCCAGCGCGATCGGCTGGCCTATTCCCCCGAGTTCGACGCCTTGGTCGCCGAGTTCAACCGCCAGACCGGCCGCCCCCTGACCCCCCATGATGTCTGGAAGCTCGTGGCGCGGATCGCCAAGTAGGTCGGGCGGGGGTAAGCTTTGCGGCCATGGGTTTTGACGCCGTCTTCACGCTGCTGGTCGTCGCGCTGCTGCTGGGGCTGCTGGTCTTCACGCGGCTGGCGGCGGATGTGGTGTTGTTTGCGGCGCTGACGCTGCTGATGGTCACGCCCATGCCGGGCGATGACGGCTGGCGGATGGGGGTGATTGATGTGAAGGACGCGCTTTCGGGCTTCGCCAACCCCGGGCCGATCACGGTCGGCGTGCTCTATATCGTGGTGGCGGCGGTGCGGGAGACGGGGGGGGTGGACTGGCTGGCTCAGAAGGTGCTAGGCCGGCCGCGCTCCGTCGCCGCGGCGCAGGCGAGGCTGATGGCGCCCGTGGCGGGGCTGAGCGCTTTTCTCAACAACACGCCCGTCGTGGCGTTGTTCATCCCCGCGGTGGATGACTGGGCCAGGCGGCTGCGCATCAGCCCCTCGAAGCTCATGCTTCCGCTGAGCTACGCCGCCATTCTCGGCGGGATGTGTACGCTGATCGGCACCAGCACCAACCTCGTGGTCAACGGTCTGCTCATCGCGGAAACGGATCATCCCGGCCTGAGGATGTGGGACATCACCTGGATCGGCGTACCGTGCGCGGCGGTGGGCATGGCGCTGGTGCTGCTGCTGGGCAGGTGGCTTCTTCCGGAGCGAAAATCGGTCGCCGATCGGCTCCAGGATCCGCGTGAATACACGATGGAGATGATGGTCGAATCCGGCGGACCGCTGGTCGGCAAGAGCATCGACGAGGCCGGGCTGCGCCACCTGCCCAGCGCGTACCTCATCGAGATCGAGCGAGAGGGGGACATCCTCCCGGCCGTCGCCCCCACCGAGCGCCTCAAGGCGGGGGACCGCCTGGTGTTCGCGGGTGTGGTCGAGTCGATGAAGGATCTTCAGAACCTGCGTGGGCTGTTGCCGGCGACGAACCAGGTCTTCCGCCTTGACGGTCCGCGCTACCAGCGCAACCTCACCGAGGCGGTCGTCTCCGACACCTGCCCGCTGGTGGGGAGGTCGATCCGCGAGGGGCGTTTCCGCACGGTCTACAACGCGGCGGTGATCGCCGTGGCCCGCAACGGCGAGCGCGTCCGGGCGAAGATCGGGGACATCGTGCTTCGTCCGGGCGATACGCTTCTGCTCGAAGCGCCCCCCGGCTTCGCGGACCACCAACGCCACTCGCGCGATTTCTTCCTGGTTCACCAGCTTGAAGACTCCCAGCCGCGCCGTTTCAGCAAGGCGTGGATCGCCACCGCGATCCTCGCCGCGATGGTGCTGGTGGTGACGATGGGATGGCTGGACATGCTCCCCGCGGCGATGCTCGCCGCCGGGTTGATGCTGGTGACGCGCTGCCTCTCCTCCACGCAGGCGCGGGGAAGCGTTGACTGGTCGGTGCTGATGGTGATCGTCGCGGCGTTGGGCGTGGGCAAAGCGCTTGATACGAGCGGTGCGGCCGAGAGCATCGCCCAGGCAGGTCTTGCCGTAGCGGGGGAGCACCCCTGGTTGGCGCTCATCGCCATCTACCTCGTCACCACATTCTTCACTGAGATCATCACCAACAACGCCGCGGTGGCGCTGGTCTTCCCCATCGCGCTGGCGACGGCCGAGTCGCTGGGCGTGAGCATGATGCCCTTTGTCTTCTGCATCATGGTCGCCGGGAGCGCGAGCTTCGCCACGCCCCTGGGTTACCAGACCAACCTCATGGTCTACGGCCCCGGCGGATACCGCTTCACCGACTACCTGCGCATCGGCATCCCCATGAACCTGGCGATCGGCATCACGGCCGTGCTTCTGGCGCCGCGGTTGTGGCCGTTTTGACCTTCAAGAGCGCATCAAGCTCCGCCGCCGCGTCGCCGATGTCGGTTGTGATACCATTCATTCGTAATACCCTCCACAACCAGGGACTCTGCCATGAGCCTCACCGACTGGTCACAACTTCACGGCGACTTTTTTCAGGGCCAGAAGGTGCTCGTCACCGGAGGGGCGGGTTTTATCGGGTCTCACCTGTCCGAGGCGCTCGTCCAGCTCGGCGCGGAGGTCACCGTCCTGGACGACCTGGCGGGCGGCGACCGGCAGAATCTTGAGTCGTTCGAGCGTCAGGGCCTGCGGTTTGTCGAGGGGTCGATCCTCGATCAGGCACTGGTGACCAGAGCCGCCGCCGGTTGCCGCTTCGTGTTCCACCAGGCGGCATTGGGGAGCGTGCCGTGGAGTGTGGCCGAGCCGCGCAAGTTCCAGAAGGTGAACATCGAGGGGACGCTCAACGTCCTCGAAGCCGCCCGCGCCGGGGGAGCGCGAAGGGTGACGTTCGCGGCCAGCTCGAGCGCCTATGGCGACAGCGAAACGCTTCCCAAGATTGAGACGATGCCACCGCTTTGCAAGAGTCCCTACGCGGCCACCAAGCTCGCCGGGGAGGCGCTGATGCGTGCGTGGAGCGGAAGCTACGGATTGGACACCGTCAGCCTGCGGTACTTCAACATCTTCGGCCCGCGGCAGAATGCCAACAGCGCCTATGCTGCCGTGATCGCCGCCTTCGCCAAGGCCCTGGGCGCCGGGGAGCGGCCTGTCATCTTCGGGGATGGCGAGCAGTCGCGCGATTTCACCTACGTGGACAACGCGGTTCAGGCGAACCTGCTGGCTGCGCGTCGTGACAAACCGATCGGCGGTACAGTCGTGAACGTCGCGTGCGCGAGGCGTGTGACGGTCAACGAGCTGGCCGCGCAGATGGCGAAGATGATGGGGCGGGACGACCTGACGCCCATTCACCAGCCCGACCGGGCGGGGGATGTGAAGCACTCGCTGGCGGAGCTGACCGAGGCCCGCAGGGTGCTGGGGTATGAGCCGATCGTCTCGTTCGAGACCGGTCTGGAGGCGACGGTCAAGTGGTACGCCGCGGCGTTGGTGTGAGGGGGGGCGAGTGGTTGGGGAGATAGTTGGAATTTTTTTGCAGAGTTCAGGCAGTCACGGGCCGATACCCTTATCTGCGGGCGAAACGCAATTCTTTAGCGCCCCTTTCCATCCTGATGCACCGACGAGGCAATCCCGTGACGTATTGCATCGCACCATCCGCCCAGCGAGAGCTTCTGACCGGCCTGGAAAAGTTCTGTGCCCGTCAGCGGTTTGTCTGTTTGCGCGGGTGCATCGACCGGCTGGCGGCCTTGATCGAAGCGGCGCCCGATCAGCCGGTTTTTCGCCGCGAGGCGACGATCCGGCACATCGTGGCTGAACACTGTCTGGTTCATGAAGCGGGGGACGCGATGCCGCTGGATCTGGCGGCCATGGCCTTCGACGTGCGCGACCTGCTGCACGAGATGGAGCACCTTCGCAGGACTCTCCTCGAGCGATCCGAACGCAGCTACCCGGCGCTGGCGCCGCTGATGGCCGGTTGAATACCCGATTGTCTTTCCCCTCCCTCCCCGAAAGCCCCCGGCGTTGCCCGCGCCGGTGGGCTTTTTCCCTGGGTTTGCAAAAACCCAAGGGCGGCATCGGCTGGCGGAGGGGGCATCACGACGCGGCCGTGTGAACCCAGCCCGGCAGCGCTACCCCCAGGAAGTTCGCCAGCATCCGGTGGCCCTCGGTGGTGAGGAAGCTCTCGGGGTGGAACTGCACGCCTTCGAGGGGCGCATCGAGAGCGGCGCCGAGCGCGCCCGGTCGGGCGCGCAGGGCCATGATCTCCCCTTCCTCCGTCCAGGCCGAGCGCTCAAAACGCTGCTCATCGAACGTCTCAGGCACAATCACCAGGCTGTGATAGCGCGTCGCCTGGAAGGGGTTGGCGGCGTTCTGGAATATCGTCTTTCCGTCGTGATGGATCTCGCTGGTCTTGCCGTGCATGAGGCGGTAGTTGCGGGCCACCGTCATCCCGAACGCCTGCCCGATGGATTGATGCCCGAGGCACACGCCCAGCAGCGGCACGCGCCCGGCGAAGCGGCGCACCATTTCGACGGAGACCCCGGCCTCGTTGGGGGTACACGGGCCTGGGGAGATGATGATGTGGTCGGGTTTGAGGGCCTGGGCCTCGTCGATCGTGATCTTATCGTTGCGGACCACGCGCAGGTCCATGGGGGGATCCAGCTCGCCGATGCGCTGGACGAGGTTGTAGGTGAAGCTGTCGTAGTTGTCGATGAGGAGAATCACGGGGATATCGTAGCGGGGGCGCGGGGGGTTGGCGACGGGCGATCAGGCTAGGATGTTGGGTGCTGTGTGCCATGCCCTCGCGAAGCGTGGGCATGTGGCGTCCGGCAGGAGGCTTCGCCATGTCTACTCCCGAACCCTTTCGTTCGATGTCCCTGCTCCTTGCCGCGGTTCTCGCCGCACAGACCGCCGCCGCACCGGCCCGCTTCGAGACTCAGCAGATCGACGACAAGGTCGAGATCGGCTACGGACTGGCGATCGGGGATGTCGATGGGGATGGGAAACCCGACATCCTGCTGGCCGACAAACGGCAGATCGTCTGGTACCGCAACGGCGACTGGCGACGCTTCGTCATGGCCGAGGATCTCACACCGCGTGACAACGTCTGCATCGCCGCGCGGGATATTGATGGCGACGGGAAAGTCGAGGTGGCGGTCGGCGGGAATTGGAACCCCGGCGAAACCACCGACCTCGATGCCAGCGGGAGCGTTCACTACCTCGTGCGGCCGAGCGACCCCGCCCGCATGCGCTGGACGGCGGTGCGCCTGCCCCATGAACCGACCGTGCATCGGATGCGCTGGCTGCGCGGGCCGGAGGGCGGATATTCACTGGTCGTGCTGCCTCTTCACGGGCGGGGTAATCGCGGGGGCGAGGGCGAACCGGTGCGGGTTCTGGCCTACCACCCGCCGCCCGATCCGACCGACGCCGGCGGATGGAAGCTGGAGCTGCTCGACGCCTCAATGCACATGACGCACAACCTGGACGTGGTGCGCTGGGACGAGGAGGAGGTTGAGGATTTGCTCATCGCCGGGCGGGAGGGCGTGGCGCTGCTCAGGCATGAGGACGGGGCGTGGTCGCGCACGATGCTTTGCGATGGGGCGCACGGGGGCGCGGGGGAGGTGCGCGGCGAGCGGGGCGTCATCGCGACGATTGAGCCGATGCACGGGCACGAGCTGGTCGTCTACCATCCGCCCGGCGAGGGTGGCGATGATCTGTGGCGGCGAACGGCGCTCACGGACGAACTGAAGCAGGGCCACGCGCTGGCGTGCGCGGACTTTCTGGGGCTGGGGCGGGATCAGATGGCAGTCGGCTGGCGGGAGGCGAACCAGGCCGGGCGGGTGGGCGTGAAGCTGTTCATCCCGCCGGTTGAGGGCGACGGCGCGTGGTCCTCGATGCTCATCGACGACAACGAGATGGCGTGCGAGGATCTGGCCGCGGCCGACCTCGACGGCGACGGCCGACTGGACCTCATCGCTGCCGGGCGGGCGACGAGGAACCTGCGCATCTACTGGAACCGCGCGGCGGGTGAGTGAGGCAGGGCATTTGTCCGAAGTTGTCGGAGAAAAAACTTGACCGCTCCATCGGCGATGATATACTAGATTCTGTAGTTTGCTCCTGAATCACGCGAATACGGCAGGCCGGCAGGGACAAGGAGAGGATCATGACCGAACAAGGCTCTTTCTTTCGGCTTTGGCCATCCTGTGCCGCGTCGTCGCTTGCGCGGCATGCGGCGGAGGCCCGTCCGAAACTTCGGACACCTCGCGGGCCGCGGAGCCGGGCAGGG
>JBGTFI010000731.1:0-28069 GCA_041747335.1 Phycisphaeraceae bacterium
AAGCAGACCCGCTCCTCCCCCCAGCCGTGGTAATGCGACAACACGACGAACTCGCGCCCATGCAGCGGATGAAACGGATGCGTCACCACGAAGGTTCGAGCCGCAACGTTCTCATCGGGTGCAGATGACGGCTCACGCCAATTCCCAAATCGAGCGATGGATTCAATCCTGCAAGCGAGAGTGCCTGGGCCACTTCATCATCTTCGGCCAGCGCCATCTCGATCACCTGTGCTCGGAGTTCCTAGCCCATTATCACGAGGAACGCCCGCACCAGGGCCTCGGCAACATGCCGCTGACCATGCCGCGCGACGATCCGCCGTATGACGGTGCGATTCAGTGCAGGCAGCGCCTCGGCGGTTTGCTCAGGCACTACTACCGAAAGGCCGCGTGACCGGGCGGTGAACGCGTCGATGGCCATGCCGCCCTTCTACTCTGTACCGGTCATCAACCCAGCCTTCGAGTCGCAGCGAATCGTGCGACTCACTGTGGCGCCTCGCACCCAGCGCGATCCATGCGCCGCGACGCGCGAAATGCACCAGGCCCTGCGGCGACTCGTCGCCGCCGCTCAAGTTCACGGCGTGGATCGAGTGGCATTCTCGTGCGCATCTACACTTTTCAAGCAGCGAACAGGCGAGAGGTTACCTGACATCAGAGTTTTCGAACCGCGCGAGCGCGGCGCTGAGCGCAAACCGCACAGATACCGAACTCAATGGCGGCGGCAGATTAAGATGCGATCCGCGGGGTTCGGCTATACTTAACAAAGGTGTCTGCGGAGTTCTTCGGGGGGCGCCCCGCCAAGGTACATGTAAGTGGCCACAGCAGAACAACTTAAGGCGCTGATCCGCAGCTATGCTCATGGCGACGACAGTCATTTTCTGTCCGTCGCCACGCAGATCGCTGCGCACGCTGCGAAAGCTGGCAAGGAGCAGCTCGCGGAAGACCTTCGCCGTTTGGTCGAAGACGCGAAGAAGGCCAGGATTAGCGCGCCGCACCGGGTGGTGCCCGTGCCCATCGCGCAACCCACGGGCGACCTTGCCGGGCTCGTCGCCGCCTCGTATCCGAAGATCAGGCTTGCCGACATGGTCCTGTCGGACGGCATCCGGCAGCGCCTGGAGCGCGTCGTCATCGAGGACCGCCAGTCTACCTTGCTCCTGTCTCACAGCCTTGCGCCGCGCCGCAAGCTGCTCCTAATCGGTCCGCCCGGATGCGGCAAGTCGATGACCGCAGCCGCCATCGCGGGCGAGCTCCACCTTCCGCTGCTTTCCGTCCAGTTCCACGCCTTGATCACCAAGTACATGGGCGAGACGGCCGCGAAGCTCCACCAGATCTTCGAGGCCATGACTAAGACCAAGGGTGTGTATCTATTCGATGAGTTCGACGCCATCGGCGCCCAGCGCGGGACCGGCAACGACGTGGGGGAGATGCGCCGCGTTCTTAATTCGTTCCTGCTCTTTCTGGAGCAGGACCAGTCCGAGAGTATCATCATCGCCGCCACCAACCTCGTGGGGGTGCTCGACGACGCCCTGTTCCGCCGCTTCGACGACGTGATCCCCTATCAGCCACCCACCGCCGGGATGAGTCGCGAGCTTATCTGCAACCGACTTGCCATGTTCGAGATCGCTGGGTTAGGTTGGAAGCGGGTTCTCCAAGCGGCCGGGGGCCACAGCCACGCCGAGGTCGTCAAGGCCTGCGAAGACGCCGCGAAGCAGGCAGTCTTGAACGAACGCCGCATCATTCATACAAACGACCTCGTCCAGGCATTCAACGCCCGCGACAAACGCCTTCCGTAGCCCGGGGAACCCATGGCCAAGCACCGACACGTCCTGCTGCACGACACCGAGAGTCTGGAGCGATACGTCAGCACATCGAGCGGCGGCCGTAAGTCGTTTCGCACGCCGGTGCGGGACCGCGTGCCCCACGCCCGCAAGCTCAAGACCGAGATCGATGCCGCTAGACAGGCGATCGAGGAGCAGGCCGGACACGCCATCGAAGACATCTGTCTCGAGTGCTTCAGCGACCCGGACCACCCATTGAAGCTCGAGAGCCTTGAGGACCGTCGTTCCGGAATCGAGCTCCTGTCCGTTCGTCGGGAGGACAACCGCACCTACGCCACGATCTTCGTCCCGCTCGACAAGCTCCCCTCTTTCGTCAAGCGCATCCACCGGTACGAAACGGAGACCGACTCGCGCCGCAAGGACGCCGGACCCAAGAACAAGGACCTTGTGGAGAGCATCGCGGGCGTACGAGTCCCGATCGTCAGGTCGTTCTTCACCGACCGGTTGGACAAGTTCCCCGACAACGAGCAGGCTGTCTGGTGGGAGGTCTGGCTGCGGCTGCCGCCCGGACAGAACCCCGACGAACACTTCGCCGCCTTCGTGGCCGAGGGGGCCCAGTTTCAGTTGAGTGAACAGGTCGTTCGATTCCCCGAGCGCCTTGTCTTCCTCGCCTTCGCTTCGCCCAAGCAGTGGGCCGAGGCGCTTCCGCTGCTCTTGCAGGTAGCCGAGCTGCGTCGCGCCAAGGAGATCCCCACCGAGTTCCTGGAGCTGAAGCCGTCCGAGCAGGCCGAGTTCGTACAGGACGGGGCGCAACGGATTCAGCCGCCTCCGGCCGATGCTCCCGCCGTTTGTCTTCTCGACACGGGCGCCAACCGCGGTCACCCACTGCTGGCGCCGCTGCTGCACCCCGACGACGTGCTGGTAGTGCATCCCACATGGTCCGCCGCCGACCAGGAGGGGCACGGCACCCAGATGGCCGGCATCGCCGCCTTCGGCGACGGCCTTGCCAATTACCTCCATGCGACGGAACGATTGGCCTTCGCTCACCGGCTTGAATCCATGAAGATCCTTCACCCGTCCCAGCCCCATGACCCGGACAATTACGGCTATGTCACCACCGAAGCCGTGGCTATCGCCGAGATCAGGCACCCGCAGCGCAATCGTGTCGCGTGTCTCGCCGTCACGGCGGATGACCGCGACAGAGGCCTCCCGTCCCTCTGGTCGGCCGCGATCGACCAGCACAGCGCCGGGGCGTTGGACGACGCGCGCCGTCTGTACGTCGTCGCCGCGGGCAACGTCCGAACCGTGACGACGGACCCCGCCTATCGGTACCCCATGGACAACCGTGAGACCTTCGGCGTTGAAGACCCGGGCCAATCGTGGAACGCTTTGACCGTGGGTGCCTACACCGACCTCGCCCACATCCGTTCGCCCGAGTTCCACGGTTACCAGCCGGTCGCGCCGCGAGGTGGCTTGTGCCCCAGCAGCCGCACGTCCCTCATGTGGGACGCCCGCGACTGGCCCTTGAAGCCCGACGTTGTCATGGAGGGCGGTAACTACGCCCGCTCGCCCGACGATGCCGTCCATTTCTGCGATGACCTGACCCTGCTCACGACGACCACAACCCCGACAGGTCGCCTGCTGGATTGCATGACGGACTCCAGCGCCGCGTCCGCCCAGGCGGCGCGTTTCGCCGCGATGCTCATGGCCGACTATCCCGACCTTTGGCCCGAGACGGTGCGCGGTCTGATCGTGCATTCGGCCGACTGGACACCACGGATGCTGGAGGAGTTCCCCGACATCAACAAGAACACCGTCCACCGCCGGTTGCGCTGCTACGGGTACGGCGTCCCGGATTTCGAGCGCGCGCTCTGGACGCTCAACAATCAAGTCTCCCTCATCTACCAAGGGCAACTTCAGCCGTTCGAGCTGGACGGTTCCGACGACAAGACGCGCGACTTTCATCTGCACGACCTACCTTGGCCCAAGGACGTGCTCGAATCGCTCGGCGAGCAGCCAGCCACGGTCCGGATCACCCTGTCGTACTTCATCGAGCCAAGTCCCGGCCGCCGCGGATGGAACAAGAGGTTTCGATACGCGTCACACGGGCTGCGTTTTGCGCTGCGAGGCCCCACCGAGACCGACGACGACTTCCGACGCAGAATCACCCGGGACGCTTGGGAAGAGGATGAGGGGCGTCCCTCCACGGCCGAACCCCAGGACAAGTGGGCGCTCGGCCCGCACCTTCGTACGCGCGGGTCGCTCCACAGCGACTCGTGGACCTCCACGGCCGCCGATATCGCCTCCTGTGGCCAGGTCGCCGTGTACCCGGTGACCGGTTGGTGGCGGGAGCGCAAGCATCTTGGCCGCATCGACCGCGCTGCCCGGTACGCCCTGATCATCACCGTCAGCACGCCGGATAAGCGCGTGGACCTTTACACACCCATCGCCCAGCAGGTCGGCATTGTCACTGAAGTTGAACCCTGATGTCCACAATCAGATAGAATTGAACCACGGTAGCGGCCCAGCCGTTTGTAAACTCTTTACTGGCACAGCGATTTGTGCGGAATCCCCGTGCTTTCTGCCACGACATTCTGGAGTTTTCTGCGCGAGTTCTCGCGCCTTGCACGATCACCGTCAGTCGGCATCATTGACCAGATGGTTGCCACGACGCCTACACAGCGGAGATATGATCATCGGCTTCGAGACCTCGTTCGAACGACCGGCGACATTGAGCACGCGACAAGGATTGGCGTGCCTCGATCCACCGCACGTGGGTGGCTGACCCCGACGCATACCGAACGGGTGACGCTCGACGTGGTCGATCTGAATGTCCTTGACCTTCAGCAGGAAGTGCTCAGGCTTCGTCAGCGCATCGCATGGCTCGTGGCGATCCTTCGGGTTCTGGTGGTTCTCATCAAGGTCACCGGTTTTTCTCTCGAACGGACACGCCTGCCAGGCGGGGCGAAGAAGTATTTGCTGCTTCGATCGATCGATCACGGTCCGTTCTTCCTCTGCGAGTCGTCCTTTGCGTCCTCCACCTGTCGCACGCGCGATACCATGCGTGGAAGCAAGAAGACTCATGTGGCCTCAGCGATGCGCCTTCTTGTCCGCGAACCGCGCCGCATCAGCTCACCCAATCCGAGGTCGAGACGATTGAGGAGATGGTGACGTCCGAGCGGTACCGTCACGTGCCAACGGGCACCCTGGCTATGCTGGCTCAGCGAGGGGCAAGGTCTTCGCATGCCCGACTTTGCACTGTAATCATGAGCCCGTAGAATCCAAACCTGTTGCCACAGGCGATTACTGCCCTGACTTCGTTCGCGCCGCAGATGGGGCCAGGCCATCGCTTTCAATCGCCTTACCACCTTGAGAAAGAACCAATTCTGTGGATTTGTTGAAAGTCGGATCAGCCGGCCACACCGGGCGCGCCGTCGCCAACCGCCTGGTATGATTGATCGCGATTTGCGATCGATGGGGAAGTCATTTTCCGACCCTCGTGCGGTTGACCTGCGGAGTATGTGTCATGGATTCAGGACATTCCAGTTGCGGCTGGACGCTCGTCGAGTTGCTCGTGGTTGTGGCGGTGATCGCGGTGCTGGTGGGACTGATGCTGCCGGCGCTGGGATCGGCGCGGGGCGGGGCGCGGGGGATCGAATGCCAGTCCAACCTGCGCCAGATTCAGGCGGGTTGGTCGCGGCAGATCGAGGAACAGGGCGGCATCATTCCCCACACCACCAGCACGTTCAAGCAGCCCAACTGGATTCGGACGCTTGACGCGGCCTACCCCGACGCGCCGCTGATCTTCGGGATCCCTGCCAATCATTTCAATTCCTGCCCGGAGGTCCGTGTCCGATACGGGGCGGTGTATTACTTCGGGTTCCGCTGGGGGTATTCCGTCAATGGGTGGTGGCGGCACGGCGGGGCGAGGTTCAACGATCTTCAGCCCATAGCTCAGATTGTCCAGCCCAGCCGCTACCCGTTCTTCACGGATCCGCAGCCGTACCCGTGGGTGGATGGCAGCTTCACCACACCGCTCTATTTGCCCCGCAGCGCGGACGACATGTCTTACGGAGGACTTGGAGGGAACCACGGCGGGAGTACGGCGGGCAATGCGGCTTTCGCCGATGGCGGCGTGCGGGCAGTGCCCGTGGCTGAAGTTCCGGCCACCGCGACCGCGGAGGATCGCTGGCGCTGGTTCGCCAATCGCTGATGGACGACCTGGATCATCGCCTTGCGCGTCTTCGCACTAGACCCCCGGCAGTGAGCAGGAGCAGTGTCCCGGAGTCGGGCGTGGGAAGCGTCTGGACGGGGAGATTCGCAAGCCGTGCTTCCAACAGGCTGACATCAAAGGCGTCGAGTACGCGGCTATCATCCATGTCGCCGGTGAAGTCCGGGTCGACATCCGGGTAAGCGAGGATATACGCGAACTTATCGGCCAGCGCCAGCTCGAACGGGGCGACATCGAAGGCGTCGAGCACACCGTTGCCGTCGAGATCGCCCAAGACAGTCCTGGGCGCTTCGGTTAAGGGAATGAAGCGGATCGCGAATCGGGTAAGGGGCCGATCGTGGAGGGTGTCGGGAACGTCAAGGGCGAACTGCACGCTGACGGGGAAGCCGAGGTCCGCCGCAAGTAGCCCAGCGGACCATTCTATCCAGCGCGGGGTGTGAGCGTGGCGTTCAAAAGCGTCTAAGAGCACTTCCGTGTCCCTGTGGGGCGTGTCGAAGTCGAGACCCCTCGAGGGTTCGACCAGGTCGTCGAGGACCTGGCCCAGCACATCGGTCAGGTGGAGCTCAATGCGGAATCCTGGCCAGTCCACCCCCGTGTCATTCTGGATAAAGGTGGTCCATGCGTACTCGCTCACGCCCTCGGAGGGGGTTACGTTGAAGGTCAGGTCAATCGGAGCCACATGCTCGAACCGCAGGGGATCGACCGTCACCAGAGCATTGCCGGAGTTGCCGGGTTCGGGGTCGTTGTCGTTGTTGGGCGCGAATGAGAAGACGATCGCGTCGGCCGGACCATCGCCCATTCCCGGACCCGATGCGGCCACTTCGGCCGTAACGATCCCTGCACGGGCCGGGTGTGTCGATCCCGCCAGAATCAGACCCGTGATGGTGGCTCGACAGAGCGTTCTAAGCATTGGTCTCCCTCCAAACTGGCGCTGGTCTTTACCCAGAGTTCCCAGTCTCCCCAGACACAGGCCGCAAAATGACGTGGCGTATGTTTTCATGCGCTGAGCATCTTGCCGGCGCAATGTCGCCGATGGTGGACGGGTACATCATATCGAAAGCAGCCGCTGATTGACAGGTGCGCCGAGCCCGTTCGGGGGCCGGGGGGTTACATTCCGGGGTCGAGTTTCCAGGCCCGGGGGTCTCAAGTCGCATCTGGGGCTTGTAGAGTATCTCAACGGACTTGTGCCGCGGCGTTGCGGCCACAAACCTGATCGGGATGACGCCGGGGTGCGAATGAGCGAGGCGGCATCGATGGGTTCCCATCGACCGCTGGCCGGACCACCCAGGGAAGGAGTCACGTCGTGAGCGAGATGCCAAACGAAGAACTGCCATCGCGAGAGTCGATGGCGTCCCTGACGCTGCCGGGTAGCCTGATGGTCGGCATCAGCAGTCCCTGCACCAAGGTTCAGATCGTTCACCTCAACGCCCAGGGCACGATGTACTCTGGCTCCGATGGGGACTTCGATCTCGTGGTTCTGAGCAAGGTGACCTCGGGCGGCACTACGAATTGGCAGATGACGACCTGGGACTACGAATCAGGTTCGGGCTGTCGAGGCCAGTTGAGCTGGCGGCGCAACCCCGCTGGTGACGATCCGGTCGGCAACTATTGCCGTTACGTAAGCGGCGCGGTCGATTGCAACGCCGGCAGCGGCGGGGTGTGGGAGGTGTCCGAGTCGATGATGAAGTCGATGAAGTCCGCCGCAGCCGCAGCCGAGGAATAGTCGAAGTCTCTATCGAGGCCTCGAGTCAGTGCATATCCGCCACCGGTGAACCTGCAGGGGCCCGGCGGTGAGCAGGCTGTGATGGGCGACACTCTCCGCGGCGAAGAGGTGGGGACCCTGTGATTCACCAACGAGGGTAAGGAGCCGCATCCCGCTTCCCGCATCCCACACGTCGACGGTGGGACCGGCGGTGATCAGCCGCCTGCCGGTAGCGCTGTACCGCAGCCCACCCCACAGCGCCCGCCCAGGATGAGGTGAGAACGCGGCAAGCAGCCCGCCGGTGTCGCGATCGACGATGCGCACCATGCCGTCCCGGTCGGCCGCCGCCAGATGAGCGCCCGCAAGCGGTTCGAAGGCCAGGTGAGTCACGTCCGCGTTGTGCTCCAGGCGCGTCATCGTCGGCTGCCAGGTCTGCGTATTCCAGAGCTGGTAGCCGAATCGTCCAGAACCGCGGTCGAGCGCCGCGCCGGCAAGTAGCCCGCCATCCGGGCTCCACGCGATCGGGGCAAAGGCGTGAAGTTCGGTGACCATCCGCCCGGTGCCGACCTCCCATACCAGGAGCTGGCGGTCGCCATAGAGCGTCGCCCCGGCCACCTGCTCGCCGTCAGGAGTGAAGGTCAATCCGTACGCCGCGCCGCGCAGTCCCGCAAGCTCGCGTCGCATCAGGCCGGTCGTCACATCCCAGACCATGACGCGGGCGGTTTCATCGGCCGAGATCAGCGTCTTGCCGTCGGGGCTCAGGGCCATCGCCGTGACCAGGCCGAGGTGACCCGACAGGGTTTGCTTCGACGGGGGATCGTGTCGAAGGTCGAACACGTCGATCTCATGGTAGCGACCGCCCGCCAGCCATCGGCCATCGTCGCTGAGGGCGAAGGTCGTGAGAGGATCGTTCGTACTCTTTACCAGCACATCACCCTCGGCCTGGGGCAACTGCCAGAGCTTGATGACGCCATCGGCCCCCGCAGAGGCGATCAGTTCGCCCGTTGGGTGCAGCGCCAGTTTCTGGATGGGCGATCCGTGCCCGTGGAGCGTGTCGATGAGCCGCCCCGATTCAACGTCCCAAACGCGCACCGTTCGGTCCTGGGCGGCCGAGATCAGCCGTTTGCTCCCCCGATCAAACCGCAGCGCCGTGATCCTGCCTTCGTGCCCCGCCAGGAACCGAAAGCGCCTGCCGGATCTGACATCCACCAGGGCAATGCCTCCGTCGACACCGCCCGCGGCCAAGAGGCCGGCATCCGCGCCGAACACCGCGGCGCTCAGGGGGCCATCGGATTCATAGGTCATGGCCGCCGCGCCATCCTCGACGGAATACACCCTGAGATCATCCCCCACGATCGCCAGCAACCCGCCATCGTCGCTCAGGCAAAGACCCGCCGCGTCGCCCCCCTCGAGCACCCTCGCCGGGACATCCTGCTTAAGACGGAGCACTTCCACTTGGCCGGCGGCATCCAGCCAGGCCATCCGCGATCCATCGGCGCTGATGGCCAGGGCGCGCACCCCCTCCATCCCGCACAGCACGGCACCGTTCTCACCGGATTCCATCCGCCAGGGCGCCGCGGCCGAGCGATCCGGACGCCCACGTCCCGCCACGACGATCACGCCTGATTCCTGCGGAGTTGCCGTGACGGCCGTGCGAGAGAGCTCGCTTCCGGTGCGAGGGTCCCACGCGATAAGCTCGTGCCGGGCCGTCAGAGTCAACAGGCGGTCCCCGCCCTCATCGAACGTAAGCGATCTTATGCCCGGCCCGTCCGTCACAAAGGTGCTGAAGCTCCTGTCACTCCAGCGTCGCAGGAGCGACCACTCCACATCGCGCAGCGCCGGATTGCACCGGTCGAGCGCCGCCAGCGCCCCGGCCGCGTCATGATGATCGAGCGCCCGCTGGGCCGCGGCGATGAGGTTCTGATACTCGGTCCGCCCGGCCTGCTGAGCGTTCTGCTCACTGCTGCGATGAAGGGATTGCACATGTTTCCCCGTCCATAGCCCACCGGCACTGAGCACGGCGGCAACGACCGCGGCGAGCATCAAGCGCCCGCGGTGCTTACGCGCCCTCTGGAGGAGAAAGGATGGCAGCGTCAGCGGCCGGGCTCGCAGCGGCTCACCGTGGAGGAAGTTGTGAAGGTCCTCCGCCAGGTCGCCCGCGTGGGCGTAGCGTAAGGAAGGATCATGGGCGGTAGCCTTGAGCAGGATCGCCTCCAGCCCGCGGTCGATGGTCGGCTGAACCCGGCGCGGCGGTGTCAGCCTCCCCTCGGCGATCGCCGCCAGCAGCGCCCCCCGCGATTGGTTCATGTCCATCGGCATGGCGCCGGTCACAAGCTGGTGCAACATGATCCCCAGCGCGTACACATCACAGCGGGTGGTGATGCGATCGTGATCCCCAGCCGCCTGCTCCGGGGCCATGTAGGCCACCGTCCCCATCACGCCTTGGGTCAGGTGCAGTCCCGCGGGCGCATCGTCCTCACACGCCGCCAGCCCGAAATCCATCACGTGCGGCTGTCTGTCTTCATCCACCAGCACGTTGCCGGGCTTGAGGTCCCGGTGGATGATCCCGCGCTGGTGGGCATACTCCACCGCGCGGCACACGGTGATCATGAGGCTCAAGATGTCGTCGCGTCCCAGGGCCTTGCGGGCGACGTACTCATGGAGCGGCTGTCCCGCCACCAGCTGCATGACGTAGTAATGCGCGCCGCGCTCGAGACCGCTGTCGTAGACGTGGGCGATGTGGGGGTGATTGAGCTTGGCGGTCAGCTCCACCTCGCGAATGAAGCGCGCCCGCATCCGCGTGGAGCCGAACGGGGCGCCCGCCAGGAACTTGATCGCCACCTGCCTGCCGGTACTCAATTGTTGCGCCCGCCATACCGTTCCCATGCCCCCTTCACCCAGCAGATCGATCAGGCGATACCCGTCGATCACCGGCGGCTCGTGGCGGACCCACGATCGGCGGGTGGTCAGCGCTTCACCGGCCTCGCTGATCGGCAGGGGATCCTGCATGTCGTCGCCCAATGATTGCAGTGGCATGAGGTTCACTCAGGTTAGACGCCATCGGCCGGGAGCTTGCCAATACCCTCGCGCAGGACGTCGCGCACGGACGGGGGTGTCCACGATCGTGAGCAGGCCCACTCGAACCCTCGGCGAAGCTCCTGGTGATCCAGCTCGCTGATGTACTGCCCGCAGCGACTCCATGCCAGGGCAATGGCCGCGTAGTAGATCACCATCGCCACATCCGGCGGCATCAGCCCGCTCTCTTCCCGGGCACACTGTTTGGCAAACCGCTTGAGGCCCTCGAGCACGCCCACCGAGGGGCGGGGCATCGCCAGGATCTCACCGATCGAAAGGTGCGTCCGCGAGTCGGCCGGGGTCGATGCGATGCTGGATTTATCAAACCCGATGGTCTGATCGGGCTCGCTTCGAAAGACCCGCGCCGTGAGCTGCTCGTCCAGACACTGACTGTATTCGTGCTTATTCCAGACGCCGTTCATGAGCGGAGCCTCGGTGAGCACCCGCCCCAGCGCGTGCTGGGATGCGGCGTACACGAGCCTCCGGATCTCCTGATCTTGTGTCACGTAACGGCGCCTTTCTCATCCGCTGACCGCATAGATTCATACCCGGCTTGGGCCGCGATCCTGCGCAGGTCCATGATCTCCTGCTCCGCTTCCATCGCCCCGGCCGTGTACTCCCCCACAACCTGTCGAAGCGCCCGCACGAACGCCCGCTTTCCCGTCACCAGAAGGTTGGCCGCCTCCACGCTGTCGCGAAGGCCCAGCACGGTGACCAGTACATGGTAGGGTACCGGTTCATCCCCTTCGAGCATCGGCCGCGCCAGGCGCTTCTCGAACACGCTCCACACGTTCGTCTTGCCCGAGTGCTCCAGACTGGTCTTCATGCGCTCGAGCGTCTGGGCCAGCACTTCGCGGGCCCAGGCCAGGTCGAAGGCGTCGGGCGCCGATCGATTCGACGCCCCGCTCGCGTCCACACAATCCGCGATGTCCTCGACCGGAATTGGCCGCTTGTTGCGGCGCGCGTTGATCGCGTAGCGGATCAGCGCCGTCTTGAGCATCCCACGCAGGCTCCCGCGCTCGCGGTCCGCCCTGTCCAGCATGCGCCTGGCCAGGATGCGATCGGTCACGAAGCCCTGCACCACATCGTCGGCATCGTGGACGTCAAAGCGCCGGGCCTGAATCAGGTAGGTCCTGAGGGCCGGGACGTACCGATAAAGAAATGCGCCGAGCGCCTCCTCGGCCGCCCCCTGGTCGGTCGATCGCAGCGCCATCACCGAGGACCAGTGCGTCGACAGGTCATCAAGTCGGGCTCGAGCGCGTGAGGTGGTCACTTTGGGGCCTTCCATTTCTTGGCCGCGCGAGCGAGATGCTGGGATCCTTCGCGGGTCCAGGACGCCCTTGTCGCGCAGGGTGGAATCAACACGAAATAATACCGCGCCGCGCAGGATTCTGGTTCAACCACGTGAAGGATCCCTAGAGGGGCCGGTGAATCGCCGCGACGAGGTCAGGACTTGAACGATCGTGAGGCGCAAGAGAGGCAAGTGTGACCGAGCTCTTGCGGGGGCCGGGGGCTAGTCTTGGTAATTCCGGGTCGCTAACGGCGGCCGATGTCGGGGCGGCCATGGCACTCCAGGCGGTGGACCGCGCAGCCGGGTAATGACCGGATTGTGCTAGCTAGGCGGTGCTTTCGGGGTGAGTCCGGCTTTGCGTACTGGCGCATCATACGGATGGCGCGTCGAGGGGGCAGAGGAGGCCGGGAGGAGGGCCTGGGGTTTCGGAGAACGAGCCAGCGTCGACGCGGACCGCCCTCCTGAAAAGCAGCGGGCGAGTAGCGGCCGAAACCGCCCGGGCACCAGCCCCCCAGCTCGGGCCCGGTCCTACTCGCCCGCCTTCTCGGCAGTGTACCTTGGACGCCCGGGTCATGAAACGGCGATCCATCGGCGTGGGCGGTACAGCATCACGGCAACATGCCTTGCCGCGGAAAGCACGCCCACCCCACGGAAAAGCCCCTGCCTTCCGCAATGGGCTTTTCCCCGTGTTCCGGACCCTCGGAGACTACGCGCCGCAAGCGCGCTGCAAGAATGGAGCGGTGCGATCTTCCCCCGTTCCCGTCCTCGCGCCAACGGGCTTCTCCCCTGCCGCTTCCGTGACCCACCCCGGCGTGAGTCCCCGTTCCGGAAGCGCATATCGATCTAATCAATCCGGCTGCGCCGCTCCATGGTCCACATCGACTGTCACCGTCACGGTCGGCTGGGCGCGCAGGGAGGTGTGCAGGGTCACGCGGGCTTCGAGCTTCCTGGTGGGGTGACTTTCCCCTCCGGGAGGTGTCATGGTGATGGGAATCCGCCCCTGACCGCCCGGTTCGAGGGTGAGGCGCGGGACTTTCGCTACGAAGGCGGGATGGGTGGAGGTGGCGTAGAGGATGCGCACGGGCTCCCTCCCTTCGTTGCGGAGGGTGATAAACTGTTCCTGCGAATTGCCCGCCTCGCCTCCCTCAAACCGCACCACCGCGGGTTCTGCGACCAGCGGCAAACCGATGCGGGCCGAGACGGCCAGCGCGACCGTGCCTTGGGTGGGATGGTCGGTGTGGAGGATGATCCGCTTGGCGTAGTGGGATTTAACTTCCGGGGCCGTGAAGGTGAAGGGGATCGTGGCATGCCCCTTCGGTTTAATCGTGATGGGCGTGGCGGTGTCAGTGACCTCTGTGCAGCTGCACTCAATCTGGATGCGGGAGATCGTGACGGCGCGATCCAGTATGTTCTCAAGGACGAACCTGCCTTGGCGCACCTCGCCGGGTTCCAGGTAGCCCAGCTCGTGGGTGATGGGGGCGGCGGGCAAGGTGTCGCCCAGGCGTACCTTCGTGGTGGGGAGGTCGCCCCGCTCGGACTCGTTGCTGGGAGCTGACGGTTCCACGCTAACCTTCTGATCCCGCGCGAGGTCGTGGGCGTGGCGAACGCGTTGCACGATCCCCTCTTCGAGCGCGAAGAGTAGCGGCGTCTCGACGAACCAGTCATGCTCGGCCGAGAGCCGGCCGAGTACAACACGCCGTGCCCCATTTTCCGGGGGTTGGTCGCCCAGGACGTTGGGCCACAGCTCGGCGGGTGCGTAGGGCGGTGTCTCGATCAAGGCGATCGAGCCTTCTTCACGAGGCACATCGGACTTGAGCATGTCGCTCACCGTTTCGCGGCAGCGTTCGCAGTCGTGGTGGACCAGGATGACCGTCCATCGACCGGCGGCAAGACGCTCCTGGATGTCGATGTGCGCAAGCAAGGGCAAGCGCCTTGCCTCCCATCCCGCTGGTTCCACGATGACGGGACCGCTCCCCTGGATCATCCCTTCCTGGGAGAGCCTAGCGGGCTCCGCCGCGGCCATCAACCACACCCCCAGCCCCGCTCCCGCCCCCGCCCCCGGGAGGGCGACGAGCAGGAACACACCGAGCAAGGTCATTCTGCGGGTCATGGGCGGACTCCCTGGTTGAACTATCTTCCTGCGGGCGAGAGGTTGTGTGAGAATGAGCGCCGCAAGCGCGAGCAGATCAATCCCGGCGGTGATGAAGGGGCTCACCTTCAGCTTCCCGAAGCAGCCGCAATCGGTTTCACCGCGCCATGCCGATCCGAGCGTCACCACCAGGAACACGGCAAAGAGCACGATCGCGCACCCACGCGAAGCGCGTGGAAGCCACCCGGACAGTAGCCACAGCCCCAAGAACCACTCGGCCTGGACCTGGACGATCGGCCCCCATCGCTCGCCGGGTGCCGGGCTGGTGATCCCCTCATGTGCCTTGGCCAGCGCGGCGGCGAGAAGCAGGGCGCCGACCAACCCTCGAACCAGGGGCTCGAGCACCCGCCAGCGCGATCGAGTCTGCGACGCGCGCGCAGCGCGATCCACATTCCTACCGGGCAGAAGTGCGTTGCCGGCCATTGAAGAGGGATTTCGTGTCATGGCGCCTCGGAGGTGGTCGGTTCGTCCGTTCTTGGGAAGAGGGCGAGTTTTCGCTCAGCCCAGTCGCGCCACTCGGGGCGGGTCTCCTTGAGGGCCAGCTCGGTCAGCAGCTCGCGTAGCTGCTCATCC
Organism: Phycisphaeraceae bacterium; assembly: GCA_041747335.1. GTDB lineage: Bacteria > Planctomycetota > Phycisphaerae > Phycisphaerales > Phycisphaeraceae > JBGTFI01. The sequence goes on from JBGTFI010000731.1 coordinate 14,797, forward strand.
CGGTCGCCCCGGCGGACCTTGGCCCTTGCGAGGTTGCCCAGCAGCTCGGGGTTGTCGGGTTCGAGCTCCCGGGCCTTGGCGTACCAGTCGACGGCGTCGGCGAGCTTGCCCACGCGCTCATAGACCAGGCCCAGGTTGTTGCGCGGTTCGGGCTGGTGGGGCATGAGCCTGGCGGCGTACTGGAACTCCCAGGCGGCCAGGTAGAGCTTGCCCTGCTGGAAGTAGACCTTGCCCAGGTTGTTGTGGGCCGGACCGAAGGTGATGTCCGCGGCCAGGGCGTCCTTGAGCAGCTTCTCAGCCTGCTCAACCTCGCTCTCCTCCAGGTGCGCCAATGCCCGCGCATTCAGAGTTCGCGCCGTGTCGGTGTCACGGTTGGGTGCGGACTCGACGGTCTGGTACTGGCGATCCCCCGCACGGTAAGTCCGCGAACAACCCACCCCCGGAAGGATCCCCGCCCCGGAAAGCAGGACGCACCAGAATAAAGCAGCGACGATGAGGCGCGATCGATCGAACATATGGGCAATCCTTGAAGGTGTCGGGCGCTGCGATCCTCGGTATTCGTATAGAACTGATCTCATGGGTGTCTTCAGCCTCTTCGTGCATTCGACATTCGTGCATTCGCCCCTTTCCGCTTGCTGACGCGCGCGGCTCGTTACGGCGCTTCGCGCGGCGCGTAGATGAGGTAGGTCAATGTGACATCGGCCTTCCAGTTTTCCTCACCCGCCTCGCGGCTCTCGGCCGGGTTCAGCAGCAGGCTTTTTACGTGCAGCGAGGCGTCGGCCGTGGTGAGGTCGGCCAGGAAGCGGGCGAGCTGGCGGAGCGTGACCTGGGTGATCAGCACCTGCGTCGGCTTCTCGAGGTAGGCCGAATCCCCCAGGCGCTGGGCGGGTCCGGGTTCAATGAGCGCCAGGCTTCCCGGGGCGATGCCCGCGACCTTGGCCGTCTCCTCGATGCGGCGGGTGAGCTCAGCCTGTTCGCGCTGGTGTTCGCCGATCAGCGCCGGCCGAGTGCGCATCGTCTCGATGGCGTGGACCAGCCGCCTCGAATCCTCTACATCCTCCTGGGCGCGCAGCGCATTCCCACGGGCATCCTGCAGGTGGAGGTAACTCCACACGGCCCCGATGCCCAGGGCGACGGCGGTGAGGGTCAGCAGCCTTGAGGTGTTGACGTTCTTGTTCATGGCGCGGCCACCTTTGCGGGGACGTCCTTGGGGGGGTCCACTTTCGGATGGGGTTGGTCGCTTGCGGGTCTTGTTGGCGGGGGCGGAACTGCCGGGGACACGTCTCGGGCTTCCGGGGGCACTTCCGGGGGCGGGGCTTCCGGGGGGGTGGCGGTAATGAGGAAGGAGACGACCTCGTGGCGCACTTCACCCCGCGAGGCTTGGTGGATGATGGGCGCACTGGCTTGGGTGTGTGGCGGGTCCACCTGGAGGCCAGGGATGCGACGCAGGGAAGCGACCAGGGCATCGGCATCTCCGTGGGAGCGGGCCAGCCCGTCGAGGCGAAGGCGCCTTGGCTCGATGCGCAGGGAAGTGAGGTTGTACCGAAGGTCTTGGGGCAGGTGGGATAGTGCCTGGTGCAGGAGCAAGAGCGCCGAGGTGCGCTGGGGCAGCTCGTGTCCCTGTCCGCTTAGAGCGGCAAGTCTTCGATGCTCGGCCGCCAGGCGCGAGCGGATGTCCAGGGGCGGGCTCTGGCTGGGATAGAGTTCCCGGAAGAGTTCAACCTGCCTTGCATCGTGCCGGGCCGCGAGCTGGTGGTACTGGTAGGCGCGGTAAGAGAAGGTGGCGGTGAGCGCGGCCAGGACCAGAGCGGCGGCGACCATCACCGTGCTTAGAGGACGTCGCACGAGCCGGTAGCCGTCTTTGATGGCCAGGGCATCGCGTCTTAGCTCGATCGGCGCGGGGATCGCACCCTGCAGCACCTTCAAGGCGGTCCTGCACGCAAGAAGATCTGGGTCGGTCGCGTCGAGGGCGTTCACCTCGAACCCCGTGGAGGCCACCACCGAGCTGAGCCGCGACACGGTGAGCTCGTCCATCCCGCAGGCGCCCAGGTGCAACACGGCCGTTGAAGTATTGTCCGGACTGCGGATCGATTCGGCAGGATCCGATGAGGCGGCGGGATTGGCTTGTGGTGGTAAGACCTCGTGCGCCCCCTTCGTTGAATCTTCGATCCCTATCCCTTCCGGGGACGTGGATGGTGATGCTTGTTGCTGAAGAGCTAGTACCTTCAGGGGGATGAGCAGGCGGCGCGGGTCGTCGGGCAGGAGGAGCCACGTGTCGAGCTGGCCGTGGCGCAGGGTGAAGAGTTCGAGGTGGGTGCGTGTCCGCAGCAGCAGCGCGTCGAGCGCCCCGGTAGGCGGGTCATGCAGGAGGGTTCCGATTGCCAGCAGGGAGGAGGGGCAGATCGACTGGACGGCGATGCCAGCCTTCTCGAGCGCCTCGACCAGGATCCTAAGCCGATCGGTGCGCGTGGCCACGCCCAGAGCCCGGCCATTGTGGACGGCAAAATCTCCGGTGAGGTCTTCGACGGGGATCGGCAGGTGCTCCTCGAGGCGGTAGAGCATCGCCTGGTGCTTGTGGCGGCGCGGCAGCCCCTGTATGGAGATCGAGGCGCTCAGACACCAGCTCGAGGGGATGGCCAGCAGCGCGACCTGTCCCATGACGCCATAAGCGCGCAGCTGTGCCAGGAGGGAGCTCACGCGCGTTAGGATCTGCGCCGCATCCCTCGATTCACTGAGGTTGGCATGAGAGTCAGATTCCTGGTCAGAAGTTGACTCGCTACCGACTTCGATCACCGTGAATTCCTCGGTGCCAGCTCGGCGCAGGGCGATCTTCCAATGGTCCTCGCTGACAAAGAGGACGAAGTTCGCGGCGTCCAGTTCTTGTGGCCGGCTCGCCGAATGCTCCGATTCTTCTTCAGCATTCGCCTCGGAACGCGAAGCCTCGGATACATCCACGGGGGGAACGTCGTCAGGTCGCGATGGCACCGCGTGGGGCTTGAAGTCTTCCTCGCCAGGCGCCACATCCACAGCCGCCGAGAATGCCGCGGCTTCCGGCACTTCCGGGGGCAGGGGCACCGTTGTTTCCGTGAAACGGCGCATCAGCGGGCTTCCTTACTGTCGAGGGTGAGGATTCGGGCTTCGCCGTGGAACTGGACGGAGACGGAGGCGGCGTCGATCTGGGTGATCGTGGCTTCCTCGATCGTCTCGCCGATGCGGGCAAAGCGCATCTGGCCGCGGCTGTCGGTGACGATCGCCTGCGACTGGCTTGGGTCGTTCTCAACGGCGGTCCCCAGGAGCTTAATGCGTAGAGGTGGCGGGGGTGGCGGCGGTGCCGGCGCGGGTTTAGGCGGGGGCGGCGGATCATAGAGCGGCCCCCGGAAAGTTCGCTGCCAGACGGCGGCGCTGCCGAGATTGGAGGGCGTTGAGGAAGACGATGACGATGTTGTCGCGACGGCTTGAATGACTGGATCCGTGGCACGATCCCGTGTAGTGGCATTGGTGGACTTCAAGGGATCGTCGGTGACCACTCCCTTCGGGGGGAGCCACAGGCCCAGCGCAAGGGTGACCGCCGCGCCCACGACCAGGACTGTGGAAGCCAACCAGAGCAGGGATCTTGTGCGTCGAACGTTCATGGCTACCACTCGAATCGATAGAGCTTCTTGGCGGCACTTCCTTGCGCACTCCCGGAGAGGGTGGAGGGATGGCGGGTACTCTCCGAGGTAAGACGACTTCCGGGAATACTTCCGGCAACAACACTTCCGGGGTTTCCGGGGGTGGGGGTACTTCCGGGGCTACTTCCGGGGGCGGGGCTTCCGGGAGAACTTCCGGGGGTGGGGGGGCTTCCTGCGGTGGGGGGAGTGCTGGATGTCTCGACGAAGAGATAGTGGCGCTTGACGCGTTCATCTGTGGCGACGATCCACAGACCGTGAGTGCTGGACTCGGTGGTGAGCAGCGAGTGGGCCTTGCGAAGGGTGGCGCGGTCGAGCTCGAGGGATTGCAGCGCGCGGTCGAGCAACCGGTCGGAGGGTGTCACCGAATTCGCGGGGCGCGAACGAACCGCACCGCGCGCAGCGGAATCCCCCCTCCTTTCGCCATTTTCTTCGCCCGCCTGTTCCTGCTGCTCCTCCGCGATCAGTTCATGAACCTTTTCCACGAGCCGGTGGATTTGGGCGCGGTCAAGCACACCCTCGCAGAGGATCGCGGCCGCGTCGAGCGAGCAGCGCCTCAGGTTGATCCGGCCGTCCCCCCAGCAGGTGACGGCATGGCTAACGCCATCCTCTGGACGACTGAGGTTCAGTAAGCTTTCGGGAGAAGGGATTTCGAAGACCTGGCCGTAGCTGACCAGTTTCGCGCCGGTGTCGTTCATGCCGGGTCGGTCTGGGGTGTTCACTAAGACCGGGCGCAGGCGGACGGTGGCGTTCCCGCCGCCTGAGCCCAAGCGCAGGAGAAGATCGCGGAGGTGGCGTGGCGCGTCACCGAGGCTCGTGCGCTCATCACGGGCCAGAAGGATGTTGACGTTGAGCTTGGCCTGCTCATCGGTGACGATCAGGTCGAAGCGCTGGCCACCCAGCTCGAGGGTGGTATGGGCGTGGACCACCGGCTGACGCTGGGTCGATTCAGCCCGCTCAAGCAGTCCCTCGGCTTGTGGCAATACGAACTTCCTGCAGCTTCGCACCCCCCAGCGAAGTTGGAGTTGCCGCTGCGCTTCAAGGGCCTGGACAGCCCGCGCGGCGCTGTGGCGGCTGACCGTGGCCATCGCCGCTCCCGCCAGCGCCAGCAGCACCAGCGTCATCAGCAGCACGTAGCCTTCGAGATGTCGCTCGCGGCGGGTCATGGTGCATCAGTCCAGGTGGATCACGGAGTGTGACCAGGAGGAGTCAGGAGACGGGAGTCGGGAGTCGGGAGTCAGCATGGTTGATCAGCTCAGGTGGATCACGGAGTGTGGCCAGGAGGAGTCAGGAGTCAGGAGACGGGAGACGGGAGTCAGCATGGTGGATCAGTCCAGGTGGATCACGTGGTGAAAGGGCGGGCTGGATGTATCCGACCATGTAAGAATCAACGTGTACGCGCCTTCGGATTGCAAGGACGATGAGGGGGATGGGTGCCCCGCGTTGGGAGGCGCGGCGCCCTGCGCCGAAGGATTGGAGAGCGGTTCCGCGAGGTCGCCCGGGGTGAGCGCAACTGCCGAGACCCCGCGCAGGACCAGCGCGGTGGTGGTGCGCCGGTTCGTCGGCTCGTCGAGGAGGGTTTGCTCCCGCACGAGCCACAGGGCGCCGCCGAGTTCGCGCACCCCGTAGACGATCGAGGCCGGCCGATGGGTGATCGTCAGCGCGCGCGGGTCCAGGCCGCCGTGGCCGGCGATCTCTATTGGTCCCTGCCCCCGGAAGTGACCGGTGAGCTCGCCATGGGTTAGATCGAGGCGCAGCAGGTCGAGGAATCGCTCGATATGCGGTGTGGGCGCGCCATCCTCCAACAGCCTCATCTGCTGTTTGGTCCTGCCGAGGGAGGTGATCACGCCCAGCACACCAACCATCAACACCCCCGCAAGGGCGGTGGCAGCGAGCAATTCGATCAAGGTGAAGGCACGAAGTCTCATGGGATTATGCTCGGCGCTTGCGCCGAATCTGAGGGTTCCTCGCTCGGGACGAGTAGTTCCACGTACGCCAGGGGCGCATCCTGCTTCGCAGGTTGTAAAGTCTCGGCTCGAAGTATCTCCAGGCGCACGACCTGGGCGCCCAGGAACTCGGCCTGCGGGTTCGTCACGATCCGTGTTTGCCAGCGCAGGTGAGGGTAATCTTCGATACTTCCTGAGGCCTCCAGGGGAACAGACCTCTCTCCCCCAGCCATGGAAGTTGCAGGTATTCCGGGTGTCATTCCGGGGGCGGGGGTGGTCCACCTGCGCAGCAGATGTTCCGCCGCTTCAATCCCCTCCAGGCGGCGGTTGGCTTCGTGCCACTGCAGGGCGCTGTCGCTCTTGGCGCGCACCAGGGCGACCAGGATCGTGCCCATCAGCGCCAGCCCGGCCAGCACCTCGATGAGCGTCAAACCCGCACGACGGGCGCTCTCAGCGTTGCAGGGTGGCCAACACATCGTTGAGTTCCTTGTCGTGATCCAGCACCGTAAGCTGTCCGGTCATGCCCGCAAACACCAAAACCTTCCGATCCCGACTCGGCCCCAAGACCACCAGCGCATAGCTGGGCGTCCAGCCGCGGGCCGAGCAGGGGATCACCCATTCGTGGGCCGATCCGCCCCCGCGATCGTCATCCTCGAGGAGGACCGCCCTTTCCAACCCAAACCCGCGCGGCAACGACAGCGGTGTCCCGAGAGGTTTGTCCTCGCCCCCGGAAAGTCGGCGCATCACTGCGTCATCCAAGTTGAACTCGATTCGAACCGGCCTGTTCCAGCGCTGGGCATAATCCCGGCTGGCGGCGTCGAACCCCCGGATCTGATCGACGACCTCTTCCATTCGCGCCGCGCGGTAAGGCCCCGCCAGCGAGAGCGCCGCCATCCCCGCCACCAGGGCCACCACCACCAGCGCGGCCGCCAGTTCGATCAGCGAAAACCCCATCGCGTGATGGCTCGAAAAGTTCCTCATTACCCCAGCTCCCAGCTGACGATGTCCTGGTCGGCGCCCTCGCCGCCCTCGCGCCCGTCGGCGCCTAAAGACAGGATCTCGTAGGGACCCTGGCGGCCGGGCTGGTTGTACTGGTAGGGCCTGCCCCAGGGGTCCTTGGGCACGCCGCTGCTCTGTAGGAGCGGTTCGGGCAACTTGTCCGTGGACTTGGTCAGGATGAGCAGACCCTCCTCGTTGGAGGGGTAGCGGTCGTGGGCGATATAAAAACTCTCCAGCGCATCGCGCAGGGTGGCGATGTCCGCTTTGGCCGCCGCCTGCTTGCCGCGCACCAAGTGCCCGCGCACGTTGACCGTGACCAGGCCCGCGAGCAAACCGATGATGACCAGCACCACCATGAGCTCCACGAGCGAAAAACCACGGCCCTGGGAAGTAATGCACGAATGTCGAATGGTCGAATGCACGAAGGAGGAGGGTCTTATCCTTCGCGGGTTACACGCTGCGTGCGTGGTCCTGTCACAGCACATGGCCGGCCTCCAGGATGGGCAGGATGGTGGCAAACGCGATCGCGCCCACGACGATCGCCAGGAAGAGAATGAGGATCGGCTCGAGCACCGCCGTCAGGCGCGAGGCCAGTGTGCTCACCTGCTGGTCATAGTCCCTCGCCAGGCGGTCGAGCATCTCCTCAAGACGGCCCGACTGCTGTCCGACGGCGAATACCTGCACCACCGTAGGGGGAAACGCTCCGGTCGCCTCGAGCGCCCGGTCGATGTCCCGCCCGGCGCGCACCGCCTCCTCGCAATCTTCCAGCGCCTTGCGCAATACCAGGTTCCTGGTCGACCTGCCGGCGATGTGGATCGCCCGTTCGAAGACGATGCCGCTGCGCATGAGCGTCGAGACGATCATCGCGATCCGCACCACCGCCTGCTTACGAACCATCTCCCCCACCCCCGGAAGTTGGATCAGGGCGCGGTGGACCCTCCATCGGCCGCGTTCGGTGCGAAGTAGCGCCCCCGTTCCCACGACCGCGAGTGAAACCACTCCAAGCAGAAGCCACCACTTCGTCACCAGCAGGTCGCTGCACGTCTTGACCAGGCGGGTGATGAAGGGCAGCTCCTTGCCCGCGTCGGTCAGCGTGTCGAGCAGGTTGGGCGTAACGAAGGTCATCAGGAAGATCGCCACCCCCACGCCCACCACCCCCACGATGGCGGGGTACATCAGCGCCGAGGCGACGCGGTTCTTGAGTTCCCGCATGCGCAGCTTGAACTCGGCCAGCTGGGTGAGCACCTCGTCGAGGTTGCCGGCGCTCTCGCCCACCTCCGTCATCCGCACCGCCAGCTCGTCGAACACGTGAGGCTGCTCGGCCATCGCCTCGGCCAGGCTCGCCCCGGAAGCGATGCGGTCACGCAGCACGAGCACCTGCTGCTCAAAACCACCTTTGCACTGTTTGGTCACGGTGTCGAGGGCGTCGAGCATCGGCAGCCCCGCCCCCAGCAGCGTCGAAAGCTCGCGGATGAACATGACCGCCTGGGCGTCGTAGCGGCGAGTCGCCCGAAGGGGGAACGTCCACCGGGTTAATGCCTTCCGGGGGTTCCGGGAGTTCCGGGGAGCCGCCACGGGCGTGACCTGCTCGATGGTCAGCCCCCGGCCGCGCAGCTGGTCGCGCGCTTCCCACGCGGTGTCGGCCACCACCGTGCCGCTCACGGCGGCAAGGTCGAGGTCCACGGCTTTGAAGGAAAACACGGGCATGGCTTGGTTGGCGGGTAGCGGGTAGCGACTAGCAACTGGCGGCTATGAAAAACGATTGGGTTTCCATGATCCTTTGTCAGCTAGCGGCTAACGGCCAGCCGCCAACCGCTAACCTCCCCTCATCGTCACGCGGACGACTTCGTCGAGGGTGGTGACGCCCTGGCGCACCTTCAGGATGCCGTCGTCGCGCAGGGTGGTCATGCCCGCCTCGATGGCCGCCTGCCGGATCTGTGCCGCCGTGTCCCGCGCCTGAATGTGCCGGCGGATGGCGTCGTCCACCAGGAGCAGCTCAAAGATTCCCACACGCCCCCGGAAGCCGGTCATGCGGCAAAACTCGCAGCCGATCCCCTTCCGCGCCTTCATCTGGCCGAGCTGCTCGACACTAATCCCGACGCGCTCCAGTTCGTCGGCTTCCAACGTCACCGGTTGACCACATTCATCGCACACACGCCTGACTAACCGTTGGGCGAGCACACCGATCAATGAGCTCGACACGAGGTAAGGCTCGATGCCCAGGTCTAGGAGGCGTGTCACCGCGCTGCCCGCGTCGTTGGTGTGCAGTGTGGAGAAGACCAGGTGGCCGGTGAGCGCCGACTGGATGGCCATCACCGCCGTCTCGTGGTCGCGGATCTCACCGACCATGATGATGTCGGGGTCCAGGCGCAGCACGCTGCGCAGACCCCGGGCAAAGGTCAACCCCTTCTTCTCGCTGACCTGCGTCTGGCTCACCCCCGGGAGTTGGTACTCGATGGGGTCCTCGAGGGTGACGATGTTGAGCTCCTTGGCGTTGAGCTCCTGCAGCGCCCCGTAGAGCGTGGTGGACTTGCCGCTGCCCGTCGGGCCGGTGACCAGGATCAGCCCGTGCTCCAGGCGAATCAGACCCCGGAACGCCTCCAACATGCCCAAAGCCATCGGTTGGTGGGCACGTTTCCCACCGATTCTGGTATCACTTCCGGGGCCGGGGGCGGGATCTACTTCCGGGGCCGGGGGGGGCATGCCCAGTTCGTCGAGGGTGTAGAGGCGAGCGCTCTTGTCGAGCAGGCGGACCACGAGGTGTTCGCCGTGGCTGGCCGGCAGCGACGCCAGGCGCAGGTCGATCACCCGATCGCCCACCTGCACGGTCGCTCTTCCATCCTGCGGCAGGCGTTTCTCGGCGATGTTCATCCTGCCCATCACCTTCACGCGGCTGAGGACCTCTTCCTGCATCGCCTTGGGCAGGGTAAAACAGTCGAAGAGCACCCCGTTGATGCGCAGGCGGACGGTGAGCTTGTCTTCGTAGGGCTGAAGGTGCAGGTCCGAGGCGCCCAGCTTGACGGCCTCGAAGAGCAGCAGGTTGACCAGCTTGATCACCGGCGCGCGGGTGGCCACATCCAGAAGGTCTTCGCGCCCCGTCATCCTGGCTACGTGCTCAGCCAGGTCGCCGCTGCCAAGGAAGTCCGCACCAAGTTCGCGGTCGAGGTTGTCGATCACCCCCTGGGCCTGACCCTGGCGTTTCTGGTAGGCGCTGTTGATCGCCCGCCCAATCACTTCCGGGGGGGCGAGGATGGGCTCGACGGGCTTGCCCAGGTGCCGCGCGAGCACATCCAGCGGTGTGAAGTCCTCGAGCGAGGCCACCGCCACGGGCAGCACGCCGTTGTCCCCGGCCAGACCGAGCACGCGGTGCTTGCGGGCAAAGTGGATCGGGATCGACTCGACGAACACCGCGGAGGCGGGGCGCTCCACCAGGTCCTCGAGGTACTCGACCTCCAGCGCCTTGGCCGTTGCCCGTGCAACCGCCGCCTCACTCAAGCCAACCTGACGCGCCATCTCAAGCGGCGACCCGCTTGGAATCCGCCCGTTGGTTGGTAGCCGATCCCAAAGCTTCTCCGCCTCGGCCTCGCGCCGGATCGCCGTCATCAACCTGTCGTGAATGGTGGGCATGGTTTGGGTTAGCCGATGGCGAGTGAGATTGAAGATTGCAGAATGAAGATTACAGGTTGCCAAGTGCCGATTGCCGATTGCCGATTGCCGAATTCAGATTGCCATCGCGCTTCTCTTCTTCTCGATTCCATGCTCCCGTCTCACGTCTCCCCACCTTTGGCTTGCCAACTTGCAACTCCTCCCCACACCCTACACCCCAAACCCTACCCCCTGCTTACCACACCGACATCGGCTCGCTCTCGGGATAATCCGATGGAAGCTGCGCCTTGTCACGATCGCGCTGCGAGAGGAACTTGAGGTCTTCGAACTGGTCGTCGCGCAGGATCACCGGGCGGATGAAGAGAAAGAGCGTCGACTCCGACTCGTTCTTCGTGCGGCTGCTCAGGAGGTACTCGAGCCCCGGGATCTCTCCCAGGAAAGGCACGCGCGAGATCGTCTCGCTGCTGTTCTTGCGGTTGAGCCCGCCCACCACCACCGTGTGGCCATCGGGCACGGTGATGACGCTGCTGACGGTGTTGGCCTGCCGCGGCGGGGGCAGCCCCTCGCTCGCTTCGCCGCTGAAGTTGCTCAGCTCCACATCGAACTCGACCTGCAGGTGGTCCCCCTCGCTGATGTGCGGCGTGACGGTGATCCGCGTCCCCGCCTGGGCGAAGCCGCCGAAGCTGGTGGTCGAGACTGTGTTCGAGGCGTTGACGCTGGCGAAGGGGGCATCCTGGGTGCTGTCGAGGGTGGCCGTGGCGTGGTCGTTGACCAGGATCTTGGGCGCCGACATCACCCGGCTGCGCCCGTTGGTCTTGAGCGCCTTGATGACGATGTCCGCCACGTCCGTCGAGAGCACCGTGCCGTTAAAACCAAGTCCGGGGGTGAGGGTCAGCCTGCCGGTGTCCCCGTCCACTTCGCTTAAGCCAAAGGAAGTGAACGAGAGGATCTTGGGATCCTCCCCCTCGTTGGAACCGGCGATCTCCACCCCCAGCGTAAACCCCTGGCTGGTGTCGAGCGTCACCATCACCACCTCGATGAGCACCTGCGGCCGGCGCTTATCGAGGCGCTTGATGAGCTCCTCGTACACCCGCTGCACCGAGGGCTCGGCGGCGACGATGATCGAGTTGGTGTTGACATCCGCCGTCACCCGGGCATCGGCCGTGCGCACCGAGGCCACGAACCCCGTGCGCGGCCCAGCCGCTCCAAGGCGCCATCGCCCCCCTTCCGCGGTGGCCGCGTTGCCCGCCTCGTCGCGATAGACCGGAGGAAGCGGAACAAACCGCGCCGGATCGCTCGGATCCCCCGGCGGCGCGTTGGGACCCGGTGGCGGGATGTTGCCCGGTGTGAAGGAAGGTGGCGCACTTCCTTCCGCACCCGTGCCCTCGAACAGCGCGCCACCGCCGCCGACTCCCAGGGGCACCGTCCCCTCGAGGTTGCTGATCGTGCTGAGCACCTCCGCCGCGGTGGTGTGGTAGAGCTTGTAGAAACGGATGCGGCTGCTCGCCTCTGTCACCGGGACGGTGTCCAGGTCCTGCGCCAGCGAGGCCACCGTGGTGTGGATGTCCGCGGTGGCGGTCACCACCAGCAGGTTCGCCTCCTTGTCGATGGTCGACTGGTAGAGGCGCTTGGAGGTGAGCTCGCCGATCAATTGCTTGGTGAGCCGGTCAACCCGCTCGGGCGAAGCGGTCTTGAGCGCGTAGATGCGCGTCTCCAGTCCCAGCGGCACGTCCGTGCCCGCGGCCAGCTCCACCACCTCCTCGACGCGTTCGGGGGTGCCGAACACCACCAGCTGGTTCGTCCGGTCATCACTCGAGACGTCGATCCCCCCCATGGTCGAGGGCGCAATCGGGGCACCCTGGGCTTTCTGCTTGGCCGCCAGGAGCTGGGTGACGCGCCGCATCAACTCCGCCGCCTCCATGTGCCTGACCGGGATGAACCGCGCCACCACCTGAGTCTTAGGTTGATCGATGAGTTCGATCATTCGGGCGATGCGCTCGACGTTCACCGCGTAGTCGGTCACCAGCAGCAGGTTGAGGTCCTCGATCACCTGCGCCCCGGCGCCCTGCGGGGTGAGCAGATCGCGGATCACCGTCTCGGCCTGCTTGGCGGAGGTGTGCCTGAGCGTAAAGATGCGCATGACCACGGAGAGGGGACGAACGGCTTCCGCCCCTTCCGGGGCTTCCTGGGGTGATATTCCGGGGGCGGGGGCGGGGGCGACTTCGATGAGCTTGTTGGTCTGGACGATGCGCTTCCAGCCGGGCTGCTCATCGTCGACGAGCACCATGCCGTTCATCTTGAGTGCGCTCTCGAGCAGCCCCACCAGGGAATCGACCGGCACCTGGGTGGGCGCCTTGATGGTGATGCGTTTGCCGGAGATTTTGGGATCGTAGAGGAGTTTGAGTCCCGTGCGCTGGCTGACGTACTCGGCCAGCAGCTTGAGCTCCATGTCATCGGGGAAGTTGAGGCTGACGAGCTCGGGCTCGCGGACGGGTGGGGCTTGTGGGTCAGGCAGCGCGTTCCCCGCAGCTTGATCGTTCGTATCCGAGGCAAGGGTTGTATGGATGCAAAGCGCCAGCGCCGCCATGAGCGCGACAAGCGCGATCATGTTCGCCGAACGATTCGTCTTCGTGCGCCCCTGACTGGTCATGCCGGCTCCGATGCGATTCGATTCCACCCAGAGAAGAGGGGCAGTGGCGCGGCCGCGGTCACGATCCCCATAGGTACGCTGTGACGATGACGGCGCGATTATACCGGTGCATCGGCGTCGATGGAAGAGCGGCGCAAAGAATTCCCGCATATTGATCGAGTATGCAATGCTCAACGCCCTCGCGTCATCACGAACGTAGGCGTGGGCGCCTCTTCCCCAAAGAGGAGTATCGTGCGCGTTGAAAAAAATTCTCTCATGCGCGAAGTGACGAAGGACACGGACGTTGCGCGCGTGTCGCGCCCCGAACATCGTGCAAAAATGAAAACAAGGGTATTGATCGGATCGGCGGTCTTGGTAAGATGAGCCTGTCGTGGGGGGCCACCGCGACGAAAGCGATCCAGGAT
>JBGTFI010000732.1:0-1794 GCA_041747335.1 Phycisphaeraceae bacterium
GGATCATCACCGATAACCCGTACCTGGCCTTTCGTCAGGCGATCGTGCTGCTCCATGGATGGCGCGCCCAGCCGGGGCCGGGCGTGAGCGGGCAGGCGGTAGTCGATCCGTCGGCGCGGGTGGATCCCTCAGCCAGCGTGCAACCGCTTACGTACATCGCAGCGGGGGCGTGCGTCGGCAGCGAGTGCGTGATTCATCCCCACTGCTACATCGGCCGCAACGCCGTGATTGGCGATGAGTGCGTGCTGTACCCCGGCGTGGTCATCTACGACGGGTGCGTTCTGGGCAGGCGGGTCACGCTGCACGCGGGGTGCGTGATCGGGCAGGACGGATTCGGCTACGCCACGTACGACGGGGCGCATCACAAGCTTCCGGGGGCGGGGAACGTGGTGATCGAGGACGATGTCGAGATGGGCGCCAACTGCTCGGTCGATCGCGCGACGGTCGGCGGCACGGTGATCGGCGCGGGGACGAAGTTCAGCAACGGCGTGACGATCGGTCACGGGTGCCGCGTGGGGAAGCACAACCTCTTCGTCGCGCAGGTGGGGCTGGCCGGTTCGGTGACGACGGGGGATTACGTGGCGATCGGCGGTCAGGCGGGGGTGGCGGGGCATATTCAGATCGGCCAAGGGGCGCGCATCGCCGCCCAAAGCGGCGTGGCGAGCGACGTTCCCGCGGGCGAAACCTGGGGCGGGCAACCGGCGGCGCCGATGGCGATGGCCCGACGGGCGGTTCTTTCCACGGCGAAACTGCCGGACCTCATCAAGCAGGTGCGGCAGTTGGAAAAGCGTCTGCGACAACTGGAATCGGAGGCAGGGAAGGTGGGGTGACGGCGCGGCCGCGCTTCGGTCGCCTGGTCTACCATTCCCGTATGAAACTCTACACGCGCACCGGTGATGACGGCACCACGGGGCTTTTTGACGGCAGTCGGGCGGGGAAGGACTCGACGCGCATCGAGCTTTGCGGCCAGGTCGATGAGCTGAGCAGCTTCATCGGGCACGCGGCGACGGGGTGTCATGAATCCATGCGCCCGCTTCTGCTGGAGATTCAGCGCAGGCTCTTCGACATGGGCGCGGACCTGGCGACGCCCTCTACCTCGAAGGATACTGCTGACAAGGTCCGGCGGATCACGTCCGAGGACGCGGCCGCGCTCGAATCCCACATGGACCGGGTGTGCGCGGAGCTTGCCCCCATGAAGCACTTCATCCTCCCCGGAGGGAGCGAGGCGGCAGCCCGCCTGCACCTGGCCCGCGCGGTGTGCCGTCGGGTGGAAAGGCGGTGCGTCGCGGCGATATACGACACGCCGATCGGTTGGCCGGTCGTCATCTACCTCAACCGCCTGAGCGACCTGCTCTTTGCCCTGGCGCGACAGGCCAACCAGCTCGCGGGCGTGGCGGACGTGCCCTGGCTGGGACGGGAGGGAACGACGACACCTGAATGACGAATGCGCGAATAACCAACGACCAGTGGGGCGGGCGTCCCGCCCGCCATTGCGGTGTAGCCGCAAGTCTGCCGCTTCGGGTCTGTGTCAAGCGTTCAGCTTGCTTTTCAGGCCTTCGGCCTGATGGCGGGCGGGACGCCCGCCCCACTGTCCAGATGTGTTCGTTACAAGAATCCTGTCGCGACAGAGAGGATTCTGTTGAAGATCAACGAACGCGGGCGTCAGAGGGATGCACGCCGTTTCGACAGCATTTCGATCGCCCGCCGCTGCGGGTTCGCAAGAGGCAGGTCCTGGATGTTGTCGAGCGCGAGCCAAAGCCCTGCGCCCGTGCGCAGGCGGCCGGCCGTCGCCGC
>JBGTFI010000733.1:0-3615 GCA_041747335.1 Phycisphaeraceae bacterium
GCCTGCTGCTGAGCATCCGCCCGCGCCGCGTCGGCGGCGTCGCGCTCGGTCTGGGCGATCGCGGCTTGTTCCTGAGCGTCCTCTCTCGCGCTTTCCGCCTGGTCCCGCTCGCGCCTTGCCTGAACAAAGCCCGCGGTCGCCAGCACCGTGCCGATCACCAGCGCCGCGGCGATCGCACCGCCGGCGCCGAAGGCCACCCGGTTCCGCCTTGCCAGCTTACCCAGGCGATAAAGCGTGCTGGGCGGACGGGCGACCACCGGCTCCTGGTTCAGGAAACGCTCGATGTCCTGCGCCAGCGCCGCGGCGGACTCATACCGGCGGGCGCGATCCTTCTCCATCGCCTTGAGGGTGATCCAGTCCAGGTCGTGCCTGAGCTGGCGACGGAGCGTCCGCACATTGGTCCGGCCGTGACGCTGGGCGATCGTCTCGGCGTCGGCGACGGTGCTCAACCGCGTGCTGGGGGTGCGCGGCTCCTGCTCACGAATCACTCGGAACACCTGCTCCAGCCCGCCTTGGCGCATCTGAGCGGAATCAAACGGGAGTACGCCTGTCAAAAGCTGGTAGAGGACCACGCCCAGCGAGTAGATGTCCGCGCGGGTGTCGATGTCGTGCCCCGCCGATTCGGTCTGCTCGGGGCTCATGTATTCGGGCGTGCCGATGAACTGCCCGCGTTCGGTCTGGAGCGTCGCATCGGTCAGCGGTTGCGCCACGGCTTTGGCCACGCCGAAATCAATGACCTTGGGCGCGCCCCTGGGGCCTTCACCGCCGACCAGGATGTTCGAGGGCTTGAGGTCGCGGTGGATCATGCCCTTCTGATGCGCGTGCTGAACCGCTTGGCAGACCTTGATGAACAGACGCAGGCGCTCGGCGGTGGAGAGTTGGTTCCGGTCGCAGTAATCCGTGATCGGAACGCCGACAACGTGCTCCATGACGAAGTACGGCCGACCGGTCTGGGTGGCGCCCGCGTCGAACACCTTGGCGACGTGGGGATGGTCCATGAGCGCGAGCGCCTGGCGCTCTGCCTCGAAACGGGCGATGATCTGCCGCGAATCCATCCCGGGTTTGAGCACCTTGAGGGCCACCTGGCGGCGGATCGGCCTGTCGCTCTCGGCGAGGTAGACGACCCCGAACCCCCCTTCCCCCAGGACGCTGAGCAGCCGGTACCTGTCGATCATCGACCCGGGGCCTTCGAGGATTGCCGAGGCGTCGAACGAATCGGCGTCAAATCGGGGGGGGGCCTCAAGGAAGTCGTGAGTCCGGTTGTGGGCGTGCAGGAGCGTCTCGAGCTCTTCGAGCAGAACTGTATCCCCGGCTGCGGCGGATTCGATAAACTCCCGGCGCCGGTCGTCGGGCAGGTTCAGCGCCTGCTCAAAGAGGTCTCGAACTCTCGACCAATCGCCCGTCGAAGACATCACCTGCCCCTTGCCTCGTCAACAACGCCTCAAACCCATACAAGCACCCGGCGCACGCCGACAGGACGCCCTCCCAACAGCCGCGTGATCCGGTTCACCAGAGGAATTATAAACGCATCTGGAGGAAAAGCACGAAAAAAAGCCGCTCCATTTGGTGATGGAGCGGCCTGGGGTGCGGTGTCGTGGTGTCGCGTGCCGTGGTGTCAGGACTCTGAGGTCGCGTCGGACTGGGCGGATGCTGAAGGCTCGGTCTGGTCCTGATCGGTCTGCTCAGGCCTGGCGGGCGCTTTTCGGACGCGGGCGGCGAAGGCTTCACGATTGTTCGCCTTCTCGCGGCGGCGGGAGAATCGGCCGGCGACCTGCGGGCCTTCTTCGTTGCCGACCAGCTGGAGGACACAGAGGTCCGCGCCGTCGCCGATGCGGTGCCTGGCGAGCTTGATGATGCGGGTGTACCCGCCGGGACGATCGGCATACCGCGGAGCGATTTCACCAAAGAGCTTTTGAAGCACGCGCGGGCCGTCCTGAAGCTCGTGGTAGCTGTTCACGCGATACCCGTCGGCGCGGAGCTCCTTGCGCTGCTTGTCCTTGAGGTCGAAGGGCATGAGGATCGGGTTGCCGATCGCCTTGGCGACGCGGCGGCGTGCGGTGAGATCCCCGCGCCGCGCCGTGGTGATGAGCTTCTCAATGAACGGCTGAACGCTCTTGGCCTTGGGCAGCGTCGTGGTGATCTGCCCGTGGGTGAACAGCGCGATGGCGAGGTTGCGGCGCAGCGCCTTGCGGTGCTCCGTGTCTCGTCCGAGTTTGTATCCGGCCACACGATGTCTCATGGCGATATCTCCCGGCCTGGCGGCCGATCAGGCGTTGCTGTGTTCTCGAAGCTCCTCGGGCAGTTCCATCCCGAGGGTCAGGTTCAGGTCGGTGAGCTTGCGCTTCACCTCACGCAGGGAAGTCTTCCCGAAGGAACGAACCTTCAGCAGGTCCGACTCCGTCTTGCTCACCAGGTCCGCCACGGTGTTGATCCGCGCCGATTCGAGGCAGTTGTTGGCACGCACCGAAAGGTCCATGTCCCCGATGGGCATCTGGAGCTTGCGGATCAGCTCCTCATCCACGCGGGCCGCGGCCGAGGCCGATTCACTGGCGAGCGCCGAACCGATCTCGAAATACTGCACGAACGGGTTGAGGTGCTTGCGGAGGATCTTCGCCGCCTCGACCAGCGCCATCTCCGGCGTGATCGTCCCGTTGGTCCAGACCTCGAGGGTCAGCTTGTCGTAGTTGGTCTTGTGCCCGACGCGGGTGTCCTCGACCTTGTACCGCACGCGCGTCACTGGTGAAAACACCGCGTCCACCGGAATCCAGCCCAGCTCCTGATCGACGCTCGGGTCGATCTGTTCGCTGGCGGGAACGTACCCGCGGCCTTTCTCGACCACGAAGTCCATGTCGAAGTCCACCTGCTTGGTGAGCGTCGCCAGGACCAGCTCCTTGCTGTGAATGGTCAATGTGGTGTCGGCCTCGATCAGGTCGCAGGTCACTTCGCCGGGGCCTTCGGCCTCGAGGCGCATCTGCTTGGGGCCTTCGCTGGTGAGCGAGACGACCATGCTCTTGACGTTGAGGATGATGTCGGTGACGTCCTCCATCACGCCCTCGAGACTCGAAAACTCGTGGGGCGCGCCCTTGATGCGGACGCGCGTGACCGCCGCGCCCTCCAGGGACGACAGAAGAATCCTTCGCAGGCTGTTGCCGACCGTCGTGCCGAACCCGCGCTCAAAGGGTTCAATGGTGAACTTGCCATAGGTATAGCTGTTCAGGTCGGGGTCGGGGACGACCCGGCTGGGCAGTTCGAGGCCGCGCCATCGGATGCGCATGGGTGAAACTCCGTGTGTCCGGCGGTGTCTTGGGTGGGACGGCCCCTGGGATTATCGCACGCAGCGCCGCGCCGAACGATCGGGCTGGGGCTTCTGTTCCCGTGGGGCGGATGGTCAGGCTGTCACAGCGCCCATCGGCGGCGCTTCAAGTTCAGTTAGACGCGGCGTCGCTTGCGCGGGCGGCATCCGTTGTGGGGGATCGGGGTGTGGTCCTCGACGGCGGTGATGCGCAACCCGCGGGATTGCAGGGCCGTCACGGCCGCCTCGCGCCCGGAACCGGCGCCGCGGACGCGGACCTCCACCTCCTGCATGCCCATCTTGCGGGCCTTGCTGGCGGCTTC
>JBGTFI010000734.1:0-6981 GCA_041747335.1 Phycisphaeraceae bacterium
GGCTGGAGGCGGACTACCTTGGCCCGCTCCCGACGCGTCCGCCGGGGCTGAGCGATGACTGGTTGCCCCCTCGGGGGGAGGTGGCCGCCACCGACACCGGCCTGTCCGGCACGCTCATTCATCAGCTTCCGGGGCCGCTGCGGGATGTCATCATTGTCCATTGCCCCGGAGACGGCGGCATGCCCCAGGTCTGGCCGCTCGGCCCCGCGACGGCGTGGGCGCCAGGTCAGCCGCTGAACCTGAGGACCATCACCGACAATCGCCCCATGCCGCTGGTCATTGAACCGCGCTTTGAGCGCAATGATCGCGGCGAGCGGGTGAAGTGGGGGGGGTTCCTGGGATTCCTTACCGAGCGCGGCGAGGCGTTCGGCCAGGAGGAGGACGGTCTGCCCGCGGCGCAACTGAGCTACCGCCCGGACCAGATCACCCGCGCCATGGAGATGCTCACGTTCTTCGGAGCGCTGCCCCCGCCGGACTATATCTCCAGTGGCCTCCTGGCCGGGGGAAGGAACTACACTCGTGGTCTGGGCCGGGAGTGCGATCTGAGTCACCTCCTGGCGCTTCGGCGGGTTATCATCGTCGGGCATCTTCAGGACAGCCCCCTGCCCCTGCCCATGACCGTCGATCGGAGAATCATCGCGGCTCAGGGCTGGACCACGATACGATGGATCACGCCGCTCACGCCGTAGCCGTAGACCAGACGCCGTAGCCCATCGCCGGACACGAGGGCGCGCGCACCGTCATGATGGTCCGCAATAGCGGACCCTACCGGACTGACACGAGACAATCCGCGACAATCCTCCCTCCCATGCCGATGATCCAGACCATCAACCTCACCAAGCGCTACGGTGAACTGACCGCGCTTGCGAACCTGAACCTGGAGATCGGGCAGGGCGACTGCTTCGGGTTCATCGGACCCAACGGCGCGGGCAAGACCACCACCATCAAGATTCTCGCCACCCTCCTCAAACCCACCTGGGGCGAGGCGCGGATCGACGGACTTTCCGTCGGGCCGGTCAACGCCCGGCAGGTGCGTTCGGTGATCGGGTACGTGCCGGATTACTTCGGGTCGTATCAGGACATGGTCGTCACGGAATACCTGGGCTTCTTCGCCGCGGCGTATGACATCCATGGCAGCCGCCGCAGGCAGGTGATCGACGATGTGCTCAACCTCACGGACATGGCCTACAAGGCCGACGCCGAGGTGAACTCTCTCTCCC
This sequence comes from Phycisphaeraceae bacterium, assembly GCA_041747335.1. Classification (GTDB taxonomy): domain Bacteria; phylum Planctomycetota; class Phycisphaerae; order Phycisphaerales; family Phycisphaeraceae; genus JBGTFI01. The sequence continues at coordinate 1,221 of JBGTFI010000734.1, forward strand.
GCGGGATGCAGCAGCGGCTCAGCATCGCGCGGGTGCTGCTTCACGACCCTAAGGTGCTGCTGCTGGATGAGCCGGCCTCCGGGTTGGATCCCCGCGCGCGGATCGAGATCCGCGAGCTTCTCAAAGAGCTTCACCGCATGGGCAAGACGATTCTCATCTCCTCGCACATCCTCAAGGAAATGGAGGATTTGTGCAACAAGATCGGGATCATCGAACGCGGCCAGATGCAGTTCACCGGCACGGTGCAGGAGATTCTCCAACGCACCCGCGGGGGAAGGGTGGTCATCGTCGGCGTATCGCGCGATACGGACCGGGCGTTGGAGCTGGTTAAGTCCCTTCCGGGGGTGGAGCAGACGCGCGTGGCCGACGAAACGATCCTGGTTTCGCTGGGCGCCAAGGCGCAGGACACGGGTTTTATCGCCCGCGCGCTGATTCAGGGCGGATTCAACTTGACCCGGCTGGAGGAAGAGCGCGTGAGCCTGGAGACGGCCTTCATGAGGCTGACCAAGGGGCTGGTGCAGTAGAGTGTCGGCGTGTCGGGTGTCAGGGAGTCGGAGGATCACTCCACGTCCGTGGCGATCCAGTGCGGTCGGGACATCCAGACATCGTGGAGGTCTTCGCACGAAACCGCGTGCTCGATCTTCGCCTGGGCCATGCCCGGCCAGGCCTCGGCCAAAAGGGCGTCGTCGGTGATGTTCACCTGCGCCTGGGCGATGCGCCAGGGTTCATGCCAGACGCGGAAGCGGCGCTTGACACCGTGATGGCAGGTGAAGGCGGCGTAGCGCTCCATGAGGAAATGGTCGAGCGTGCCGGGGATGGCTGGTGCGTGGGCCCGGCTCTCGGCTGCGTGCGCACGGTAGGACAAGGTCGCTCCGGTGGCCAGGTCGCGCACCGTCCCCGTTGCCTCGCCCGGCCTGGCGCCCTGCTGAGAGTCAAGTTCTCCAAGTCGATAGGGCAACCCGAACGTGCGCGGCCCGCAGAACCGAGCGATGCGACTGGGAACCCACTCCGCCAGGAAGTAGATGCCCGGTTCACTGCGGTGGCGCACGTAGGTGCGGACATTGAGAAACGCATGGCTGCACGTGGGCATGGCGGCCCGGCTGAGCGCGGCCACCCATTGCCCTCCGACGCTGAGCCGAAGGTCGCGCATGGCGAAGGCGACAACCGTCACATAAGCCCCGCCCTCGGAGAGATCCAACTCGAAGGGGACGGCGGCCGCCAGGGCGCGGACATCGACGTGGTAATGCAGCATGAGCACGTCCGTCCAGCGGGCGCTCAGGAACGGGCTACCGTCCTCGGCCTGGATCGCCGCGCGGGACAGGGCGCCGGGCGATTCCGCGATGGGCAACGTCGAGGTCATGAACCGGTTTCCATCGGGCGTCACCCGCCCACGCCCAGCATCTTGCGCACCTTGCCGCCGAGCTTGACGAAACGCACCACCGCGCCGCGCGGCATGGTGCGGATCTGCTCGTACCAGCGGCTGATCCTCTCGAAAAAATCCAGCAGGTCGCAAAGCCGCGACTGCACGGCCGGATCCTCCCCATCCGCGCGGGCCTGCTCGACGCACCCGCGGAGCATCTCCACGGCCGGGTCGATCTCGCGCCTCTTGCGCTCCGTGAGGACGATCTGGAACATCTCCCAGACATCCCTCATGGATTCGAAGTGGTCCCGCCGGTCGCCCAGCACATGGACGACGCGGACGATTCCCCATCCCTGGAGGTCGCGCAGGGAGGTGCTGACGTTCGAGCGCGCCAGCCGCAGCGTCTCGGCGATCTCCTCGGCGCACAGGGGGCGGGGCGCGATGAAGAGCAGGGCGTGAATCTGCGCCACGGTGCGGTTGATCCCCCAGCGCGTGCCCATCTCGCCCCAGTGCAGCACGAACCGCCGCATGACGGGCGAGAGCGTGAAGGCGGGGTCGTGGACATCGGCCGGCATTGTCCGTCCTTTCTGTACTTACAGAAATAGGCGACGGAAGGGGGAATGTCAAGTGGCGAAGAGGGGGAAGCAGGTTCACGCCACGCTTGTGAATCACGACACACGAGGATAGAATGCTCCTGTCGGCAGACGTGCGCTATCGGGGCGCAAGGAGCACGATCATGTTGTTGATGAATAGGCCGGCAGGGACACAGGCCATTCTGGCAGCCGCAGCCGTGCTTGCGGCGATGGCGGCGGTGCGTCCGGCTTCCGCGGACGACCTGCTCGGACTGAGCGCCCAGGCGGTCGTCGGCGGCAACAATCACTTCGCCTTCGATCTCTACACGAAGCTGGCCGGGGAAAAGGACGGCAACCTATTCTTCTCGCCCTACAGCATCTCGACGGCCCTGGCGATGACCTATGCCGGCGCTCGCGGCCAAACCGCGGCCCAGATGGCCGAAACCCTGCACTTTTCCCTGCCGCCGGCCGAGCTGCACCCGGCGTTCGGCGAGGTGATCGGCAACCTCAACGACCCTCAGCGGCAGGGCTATGAGCTGAGCACCGCCAACCGCCTCTGGGGACAGGAGGGATACGGTTTCCTGCCCGGATTTCTGGATGTGACCGGCGAGCACTACGGCGCGGAAATGGCGCGGCTGGACTTTATCCGCCAGACGGAACCGGCACGCCTGACCATCAACCAATGGGTGGAGGATCAGACCCAGGAGAAGATCAAGGATCTGCTGGCTCCGGGGGTTCTCACCCCGTTGACCCGGCTGGTCCTGACCAACGCCATCTACTTCCAGAGTGACTGGAAGCACCCGTTCGACACGGAGCGGACGAGTGAAGCGCCGTTCTGGACGACCCCCGATGAGCAGGTCACCGTGTCCATGATGCGGCAGGTCGGCAAGTTCAACTACGCGGCCCTGCCGGCCGCGCAGATTCTGGAGCTGCCGTACACCCACGATGAACTGTCGATGCTGCTCCTGCTGCCTAACGAGCGCGGCGGGCTGGCGGAACTGGAATCGCAGCTCACCGCCGAGACGCTCAGTGAGTCCATCGATCAGATGGCGTCGCAGACCGTGTCCATCTCGATGCCCAAGTTCGGGATGACCCGGAACTTCGATTTAAAGTCTGTGTTGTCGTCGATGGGCATGCCCGACGCGTTTGATGCCGGTGCCGCCGATTTCTCAGGGATGACCGGCGGCCGGGACCTGTCCATCTCCGAAGTGGTCCACAAGGCGTTCATCAGCCTGGATGAAGAGGGGACGGAGGCGGCCGCGGCCACCGGTGTGGTGGTGGGACGTACCAGCGTCCCTAGGATTCCGGAATTCGAGGCCGATCATCCGTTTCTGTTCCTCATCCGCGATAACCAGACGCAGAGCATCCTCTTCATGGGGCGGGCGGCCGATCCGAGTCCGGGCGCCGAAGGTGTCATCCCGGAACCGGCGACACTTGCGCTGGTGGGAATCGGCGGGTTGACCGTCATCACCCGCCGCCGCCGCGCCGCCTGACCGCTCCGAACAATCTGGCCTTCACCAACCCCGGTTCACGCCCGTGTGCAAGCAGTATGGATTGCCATCTACTTGCCGCCGGTTCCGTCGCGTATAGCGCGGCGGTGGGTGAGGGGCATGGGGTGATGATGAATCACCAGGTCAGGATACGCACTGACACATCAGGATTGGTCACTCGACGATTCGGGTTCATGGAGTCGGTGATCCAATTCGCTGAAATAAGATACATGATAGTCGGATCCAAGTTCACGTTGCAGACGCCCCCACAGAGTACGTCCCTGACGCTCAAATCTCACCTTTTCCGATCCCTTGAGGAAATGGGTGTCATCCTTAGGATCATCGGGATTCAACTGCTTGTAGTACACCTTTCCCCACTCCGCCAGGTCCGTCTTGAGGGCATCACTGATGGGAAGATCATCGAGCTCGATCGGCCCGACGCGACGTCCATCGTTCCACCACAGGATGATGTTGTAGTACTCAGCCATCAGTTTGATTCTCGTTTGAGTCACACTCACGACCTCCATCTTCAGCCCGGTAGCCCGGGCACTTTGCCCGGCGGTTGGATGCGTAATCGCGCACGACGCGGCGATCCGGTCCGTGATCGCCCGGATTGTAGTCCGCGAATCACCACCACTGCCGCTGCTTCCGTTGCGCGGCGGCGGACGGGATGGCGGCCGGGTGAGGGGCATGGGGGCTACCTGCTGATCCAGTCTACCACCACGTGCCAGTCAATGGGCTTGTTGGGATAGCGCACGTAGTGCCAGAGGATCGCGCCGATCTCCGGTTGCATGAACCCGTAACACGTGTTGGTCTTCGCGTTGAACTCGGGATGGCGCACCTGCTCGAAGTACTCCTCCACCTCGGCCGCGAGATCGCGGGGGATCGCTTCGCCGGCCGCCGCCGCTTCCGTCAACCGCCGCCACAACCCCGCCTCGCAGGTCGCCCACTTCACCGGCCCCCGGATGCGCTGTAGGCGCGACAGAGCTACGTCGGGCGCGCGGCGGATTAAATCGGCACGCACCGCACACAGAAGGAACGCCTGCTCGATCGGATCGGGAGAACGCAGGCCGTTCGCCGTTTCCAGCCAGGCCATGTAATCCTCAGCCACTTGGCGCCACGACTCCGCATCCGTCCTGTTCTCCAGGAGCGCGATGCACAGCGCCCGGGCCGTATGCACCCCGGCGCGGTTGAGAGGAAAACCGCTGGCGCACAGCTGGGAACGGCACTTGTCCTCGGCCAGGACGCGCTCGGCGTACTTCAACGATCGGTTCAGAAATCGTCCAACGTATTCATCTTGCGGGTCGGCGTACATGACTTCCAAGGCAACGTGGAGCTCAAAACTCGGCATCGTCTCCGGCATCTGGTCTTGTTCCCACGATTCGAACGGGTCATTCCCCCATACGAAGTGTAGGCCTTCTCTGTCCGTTTCGACGTGTTTAATCCAATACGATTTGTGGCTTGGCATGGCAATCAAGGTTACCGCCGGCGGATGGATAGCCCGGTAGGCCGGGCACTTTGCCCGGGGGTTGAATGCGTGATCGCGCACGACGCGGCGATCCGGTCCGTGATCGCCCGGATTGTAGTCCGCGAATAACCACCACTGCCGCCGCTTCCGCTTCGCGACGGCGGGCGGGATGGCGGCCGGTACTGGACACGGGTGGATGATACCGCGCCGGGCCGCTGGCTTTGCCCGCCTCAGCGCACTAGAATCCCCTCCCGAACCCCACAGGAAGACCGCCATGAGTTGGATCGAGAACCGTTTTGAAGAGGGCCTGATCGTCACCAGCCTCGACTGGGCCATCAACTGGGGCCGCAAGAACAGCCTCTGGCCGATGACCTTCGGTCTCGCCTGCTGCGCCATCGAGATGATGGCCTTCGGGGCCTCGCGGTTCGACATCGATCGTTTCGGGGCAGGCGCCTTCCGGGCCTCGCCGCGGCAGGCCGACCTCATGATCGTAGCCGGGACGGTCACCTACAAGATGGCCAGCCGGGTGCGGCGACTCTACAACCAGATGCCCGACCCGAAGTACGTCATCGCCATGGGCGCGTGCACGGTGGGCGGCGGACCATACTTCAAGTACGGCTACCACGTGGTCAAGGGGGTGGACCTGGTCGTCCCGGTGGACGTCTACGTTCCGGGTTGCCCGCCGCGGCCCGAGGCGCTCATCGAGGGATTGATGCGTCTTCAGGACAAGATCAGCGCCCAGACCATCGGCCTGCCGAAGGGCGCCAAGCGCGCCGCCCGCGAGTACGACCTGCCCGTGCCCGCGCCGGCGTTCGGGTGATCCGGCCGGTCCGCCTCATCTCTCGTCATGGCCTACAGCCCCGCGCTTCCG
>JBGTFI010000735.1:0-2362 GCA_041747335.1 Phycisphaeraceae bacterium
CGGATTCATCCAAGGCGCTGAACCCACACTCGATCAAAACGAAGGTGGGTTGCTGGCGAATGTCTATGTCTGCTGCGTGGTCGTTTTCTTCAAATACGTCCTTGTCGTGCGCAACAATCTCGCACGGCACGAACCCATTTCGTGGCAATGGCCCCGAAAATGTAATCGTCCGATCTACTGCGCCGGAAGTCATCCATAGAGGGCTGGTCTGGTTTATCGCCCACGAGCGAGACAGGCTGATCCCATACGCCATCGTCGGCACGCGCGGGTCTTTCGCCCCCGGCGGCGCGCAGACTCTCCCTCCGGTGCAGCACGTCTGGCCACAGCATCTGCATCGATGGTGGCTCATGGCGGTGGTGGCTCCTCTGCGCACATGCCGTCCGTGCCGTTGTTCGCGCTGAAATAAACAAATCGCGCCCCGCTCGCGCCGAATCCCACGCGCGCCTCATGCACGGTTTCCGGGGCGATCGGCTGAAGGGCCCACCCCTCGGGCAGATCGTCCACGTTCACGCCGTTGCCCTGCACGCCCGTGGCGATGTTGCCCGCCTCGCGCATGTTGTAGGCGTAGCCATCTGATGCATGCGTGCGCGCTGCAGTCGCCTCGCTGAAGGCGAGCGGCGTATCCGTCGCCGCCACCGATTGCCACTCGTAGCGCCATTTGTTGGCTGTGATCAATGTCGATGCCGTTATGCGAATCAAGAGCGTCTGATCAATCGCGCGGGGCGCAGGCGGCACAGGGCTCTCGATCACGCGCGGCGTCGCCACGCGATCCTCGGCCCCGCGCAGGCCCGCGCGATGAAACACCGTCACGCTGTCTCCCCCACCCGAACCAGCTACGTTTGCATGCCCCGGAGTCGAGCCCCCGCGCGTATCGCTCATCCCCGCGCTGCTGCCAGGCAGACTGAAGCGCCCAAGCCCCGCGGCGTAGGATCGCCGCGCCTGCGCTGCGATCTCATCCATGATGCCTTGCGGCAGGTCGTGGCCGTTGATGGTCAGCAGCGTGCGCAGGCCGCGCACATCCCACTCGACGCTGGTCACGATCCCGCCGAAGTCCCCCGGCGTGATCTCTTCCAGCCCGCGCAGTTCGATCACGCCCGATGCGAGCAATCCCGCCGCCGCGTGCGCTTCGGCGAGCGGCAACGCGAGTGCATCGAGCACGGTCCGGTTGATGTCGGTCCGCTCCATCGCTCCGGCGGGCTCGTCCTGGACGAGCTGAAACTGCGGCGCTTCGATCGCCAGCGTCTGGGGATCGTCGATCATCGCTTCGATGTCCACATCCTCGGCCACCGGCGTCAGCGTCAAGGCGCCTTCGACGATCGAGACATTGAAGCCGCGCCAGTAATAGTCCAGCAAGCGGTCGCCCGTGTGCGACTCATGCGCGAAGATGATTCGGAAATCCGCAGGCTCGATCTGCACCGCGTGTTCGCGCGTCCCGGTCGGCCCCGGCGACATCCGCACGAACTCGACGTTGCCGGGCATCTCGATCACGCCGTCGGGCGCATGCACGCGCGCCCCATCGAATCGCTGCAAGACCCCCGCCACCGCGCTCTCGGGCTGATTGCGCAGTTGGTTCGCGCCGTGCGGAATGCACGCCTTGGCCAAAACAATCGCCGCGCCGTTGACCAGCGCTTCATCCGCGTCGCGCACGGTGATCGGCAGCGGCACCATGTGGCGCGTCTTCGCCCAGTCCGCCGCGTCGCTGATGCGCACAGCGCCATACAGCCTACGGTACTGACTGCGGCGCGGCTCATCGCGCGGCGGTCCAGCGCGATAGTCGTCGATTCCCCAGGGCCCTATCTCGGTCGGGTACTCGGTCGTCCAGAACGTGATCCCGCCCCACTTGCCCGATTGCCCCGTGCGCGCATCAAACGCCACGAACTCCACCTGGCTCCCCAGTCGCTCGGCGACAACCGTCGTGCGCGTGCGCCCGCTGGTGACAAGGATCCGCGCCGCCCGGATCGGGTTCGCCTGGCCAAGCGCAAATGGCTCGATGTCGTATTCGAGCGGGTCCGGCAGCGTCATCGGCTCGCCGGTGCGCGGCAAGCGGAACATGCGCAGCGTCCGGCCGTCGAGCGTCAGTGCGGCCCCGAATCCGATGATCCCCAGGTACGCTTCGAGCTCGTCGATTGCGCGCGCGTTGCCGAAATCCAGCGGGCCGACGTCGGGAATGTCCACGCCGATCAGGCTGCTCGCGTCAAAGCTCAGCAGCATGCTGACGCACAGCGTGCTCACGATATCGGCAGGCGCATGCCAGTTCGCATCCACTTTCACCGCGCCATGCTCGTCAACGTGGTTCCACGTGCCCTCGGTGATGCGCCCGCCGCGGCCATCGCGCAAATACGCCAGCCGCGAGACCAGAGTC
>JBGTFI010000736.1:0-1534 GCA_041747335.1 Phycisphaeraceae bacterium
GCCGGACCCACGAAGACCAGCGCCTGGGCCAGACGCGCGCGGTATTCATGGATGACCTGCCGCCGCACGGCCGCGAGGTCATTCTCGCCATGGAAGGCCGTGCCGGCGCGATCGCGAAGCTCGATCCCGTAGCGGCGAGCGACGACCGCGGCGCGGCGGGCCTCGGACTCGGTGAGCGGCCGCGGCGGCTGATCAGAGTTCTGGCTGACCGCCAGGCGGGCGCACATGCCTGAGACATCCAGTTCGTTGAGGAATCCCGCTTGCGCCCATGTTGCGGAGAGGTCGCGGCCGAGGCGGGGATCCTGGAGACCATCAAGAATGACGTGGGTGTGGGGCATAGCGGGATTGAGAGAATACCACTCGCTCCCCGGCGCGACGGGGGTTTGGCTGCGAGTGCCGTCCGCGGGGCCGATCGTGTCCGGGTTACACTCTGGGGGGAAATGATCCGATCGGTGAGCGGCCTCATGGATGGACTCGAAGCGACCTATCGACGCGCGACCCGCGCGGCCCTGCTGGGGCTGGTGATCAACCTCGCGCTGGGGGTGGTGAAGCTGATCGCGGGGATCGTGGGCAACGCCTTCGCGCTGGTGGCCGACGCGGTGAACTCACTGGGGGATGTGGTGACGTCGCTGGTGGTTCTTTTCGCGTTGCGTCTGGCGCGGCGTCCGCCGGACAAGGAGCATCCCTACGGGCACACGCGGGCCGAGGCGATCGCCGGATCGAACGTGGCGCTGCTGGTGGGGGTCTCGGCGCTGCTGATCGGCTGGGAGGCGGTGACGCGATGGAACAGTGAGCACACGATTCCGCCGGGGTGGACGTTGTGGATCGCGGCGGCGAACGTGGTGATCAAGGAGGGGCTTTATCGCTACAAGCTGGCGGTGGGGAAGCGGACGCGCTCAAGCGCCCTGCTGGCCAACGCCTGGGACCACCGGAGCGACGCGCTGTGCTCGCTGGCGGTGTTGATCGGTCTTGGGGCGGTGCGCTGGGGCGGAGAGGGCTGGTTGTGGGCCGATGAAGCCGCGGCGCTGGTGGTGGCCCTGGCGATCGTCTGGTCCGCGGGCATGCTGTTTCGCGCGAGCGCCCACGAGCTGTTGGACGCGCAGGCCGAGCGAACGATCGTCGGAAGGATCGCGCAGCTCGCGCTGACGGCCGAGGGAGTGCATCACGTGGAGACGCTATGGGTGCGCAAGTCCGGGCTGGAGTACTTCGTGGACATGCACATTGAAGTGGATCCGCGGCTGACCGTGCGCGAGGGGCACGACATCGGGCACGAGGTGAAGGACCGGATCATGCGGGAGGTGGAGCTGGTTCGGGACGTGCTGGTCCACCTCGAGCCGTGGGAGGGGGAAGCTCAAAGCGACGAAGGGGAAATGCGCGAATGACGAATGCACGAATCACATAGCGCGGCCACGCCGCGCTTGACCGCAACCAAAATGGAGAAAGATCAGTGGGGCGGGCGTCCCGCCCGCCATCAGGCCGAAGGCCTGAAATGACAACACCTTGCGGCACTTCCCCGGCGGGAAAATGCGGCTTC
>JBGTFI010000737.1:0-2265 GCA_041747335.1 Phycisphaeraceae bacterium
CCGCCGCCGAGGCGGCCGGGATTACGAGACTCAAGATCAACGTGGTCGTCATCGGGGGGATCAACGACGACGAAGTGGCGGACTTCGCGGAACTGACGATCCATCGCCCATGGACGGTGCGCTTCATTGAGTACATGCCGCTGGGGGACGCGACACTGGCGGGGGACGGGGAGCACTTCACGGTGGACAACGCGGCCATCAAGGCGCGCATCGAGCGGGAACTCGGACCCCTTGCGCCGGTGGCGCGGGCGACGGAAGCGGGGGTCGGCCCGGCGGAGGTCTACGCGCTCGATGGGGCGAAGGGACGGGTGGGGTTCATCAGCGCGATGAGCCGGCCATTCTGCGAGACGTGCAACCGATTGCGGTTGACAGCGCGGGGCGAGCTGCGAAGCTGCCTGTTTGACGGGGGCGAGGTGAGCGTGCTCGAAGCGCTTCGCCCTCGCGTGGATGAAGCGAGGCTGATCGAGCTGATGCGATCGTGTGTGGCCCTCAAGCCGGAGGTTCACTCATCGCGGGGCAACCGTGCGATGAGTCAGATCGGGGGATAGAGACGAAGAGAAGGGACGAAGAGACGAAGCGGGGATGGTGCGGGAGGGAGCGGGGGGTGTGATGATGACGCGGACGGAACGATCATGGAAAGGTTGACCGATGAAGAGCAGGCGTGAATGGATGGCGGCGGCCGGTTCGGCTGCGATCGCTGGAACGGTGTGGTCGCGCGGGGGCGTGGCGCGGGCGCAGGCGGAGGGTTCCGCTCCGGTTCCGGCGGATTCGCCTCTGCTGAACCCGAACAGTCCGGAGATGAACCGCGATGCGCCGGCGTGGTTCAAGGTGCGCTTCGAGACGAGCAAGGGCGACATCGTGGTGCAGGTGCATCGCAGATGGGCGCCGCTGGGGTCGGGACGGTTCTACAACCTGGCGCGGCACGGGTATTTCGACGGCTGCCGGTTTTTCCGCGTGATCAACGGGTTCATGGCGCAGTTCGGGATTCACGGGGATCCGAACGTCTCGCGGGCGTGGCGGGAACAGATGATCAAGGACGACCCGGTGACGCAGAGCAACACGCGCGGGCGCATCACCTACGCCAAGAGCGCCCGCCCGCACTCGCGCACGACGCAGCTTTTCATCAACACGCGCGACAACCAGCGACTGGACGCCGACGGCTTCGCGCCGTTCGGGGAAGTGATCGAAGGAATGTCGGTGGTGGACCAGCTCTACTCCGAATACGGCGAGGGCGCGCCGCGCGGGAGCGGTCCGGACCAGCAGCGCCTTCAGCAGGAGGGCAACACCTACCTGGAGAGGAGTTTCCCGAAGCTGGATCACATCATCAAGGCGACGATCATTGAGCAGGGGTGAGCGGTGATTCCGGGATTATTCCGGGGTTATTCCGGGGTGAGTGCGGGCGTTGCGGCGGGGGGAAACCGTCAATCAGGATTTGTTCGCCGCTCGCCCTAGCGTGCGTCGGAGGATGAACTTCGCCGCGTCGATGCGCAGCGCTGCCGCGGCCGCGATGAGGATCCCTGAGAACCAGACTCCCAGGGCGACCAGTTCGACTTCGCGGCGAGCGAGGAGTGTTCCGGTCGATTCGGAGGTGAGCGCCTGCCAGGCGATGGCGGCGGGGGGCATCGCGAGACAGGCGATGAGGATGGCTGAGAGTGTTTTGAGGACATCGAGGCACTGGCGCGGTTCGAAGGCGAACCCCGCGTGGCGCATCCCGCGCCAGGCGACGATGTAGCGGATGCTGTTGGCGAGGGCATAGGCGCCTAACAGGAGCTGCATGCGAAGCTCGGCGCTGCCCAGGTGGTCGCCTGCCAGGACGATGGCGGTTGCCATGGCCATGAGCGACGCCTGGTAGACGACGCGGGTGCGGAGGATTCGGCCTGCGCTGCCCACCGCGGCGAGGAGGCGCTCGACAAGCTGCGAACCCTGCGCCGGAAAGAACGACAGAAAAAACACCGGCGTGAAGAGACCCATCAGATAGACATTCTCGGCGTCGAATCGTCCGCGCTCGAAGAGCGCCCCGGCCAGGGGCTGGGCGATCCACCAGCTCAGGGCGCTGAGCGAGGCTCCGAAGAGCACCAGGGCCGTCATTCCGCGCACCAGGAGCAGGCGGGCGCGGGGCGCGCCCTCCGGTCCGCTGTGAAGATGGTGGCTGAACTGTGAAAACACGGAGGTGGTGAATCCCTTGTCGATGGGTGCGGCGAAGATATTGAAAAGCTGCATGGAGAGGTAGAGCAGCGTGGGAAACCCCGGGGCGAGGTGGCGGGA
>JBGTFI010000738.1:0-26075 GCA_041747335.1 Phycisphaeraceae bacterium
GATCCATCCCCAGCGTCGGCCGCGCCCCTGGCCGCGGTCCAGGCTCGCCAGCGACACGTTCTGCCGCACGGCCATCTCGGTGATCAGCCCCGCCTGCTTGCGGTCCTCCGGCACCAGCGCCAGCCCGTGCCCGATCGCCTCCCGCGGGTGCTTCACGTCCACTGCCCGTCCGCGGACCTTCACCGTCCCTCCCAGCGCGGGCGTGATTCCGAAGAGCGTTTCTATCATCTCCGTCCGACCCGCGCCCACCAGCCCCGCCACCCCGACCATCTCCCCCGCCCGCAGGCTGAAACTCAGCTCCCGCGTCGGGTGCGCGGGTGTCCGCAGACGGTCGGCCTCGAGCACCACCTCCCCGATCGGGTGGCGCTTGCGCGCGTAATACTGCGAAATGTCCCTCCCGACCATCATCCGCACCATCCGGTCGTGATCGATCTCCTGGCGCCCCAACTCGCCCACGTTGCGCCCGTCACGCAGCACCGTCACCCGGTCCGCCAGCTCCTTCACCTCCCCCAGCCGATGCGAGATGTAGATCACGCTCACCCCGCGCGACCGCAGATCCTTCACCACCGTGAAGAGCTGCTGCGACTCGCGCTGCGAGAGGCTGGAGGTCGGTTCGTCCATGATCAGCACCCGCGCCTCGATGGACAGCGCCTTGGCGATCTCCACGAGCTGCTGCCTCCCGATCGACAGCGAGCTGACGATCGTCCGCGGCGAGATCCGCAGCCCCACCATCTCCAGCACCCGGCGGGATTCCCGTTCGACCGTCCGTCGGTCGATCATCCCCATCCGCCGCGGCTCGCGCCCCAGGAAGACGTTGGCCGCCGCGTCCAGGTTGTCCGAAAGATTGAGTTCCTGATGGATCAGCGCGATGCCCAGCGCGTGCGCCCGCTGCACCCCGTCGATGCACACCGGCCGACCGTCGATGCGAATCTCGCCCGAATCGGGCTCCTGCACCCCGCCCAGGATCTTCATCAGCGTGCTCTTGCCGGCGCCGTTCTCACCGATCAGCGCGAGCACCTCCCCCCTGCCGATCGTCAGGTCCACCTCCGTCAGGGCGCGGACCCCCGGAAATCGCTTGCTGACCTTCGCAACTTCCAGCAGCGGCTTGCTCGCGGTGTCACTGCTCATCGCCGCGCCTGGTGGGAAAAGGGGGAAAGGAAGGCCGGGCGTCAGCGGCCGGTCTTGGCCTTGAGGTCCGCCCAGTATTCGTCCACGTTCTCGACCGTGATCATCCGCGCCGGAATGTTTACGAAGCGGCTGGCGTCCACGTCCAGATCCTCGAGCGTCATGCCCCTGAGCAGACCCGCCAGCACCTTCACCGACTTGTACCCATATTCATACGGATCCTGCACCACCGTCCCGATGCACAGCCCGTCCTTGATCGCCTGCAGCGTCACCGAGTTCTCATCGAATCCGATGAGCTTGATCTCGCCCAGCTTCCCCGCCTGCTGAAGCGCCTGGTAACAGGCCGGGGGGTTGTACTCAAACAGCCCCACCATCGCCGCCAGGTCCGGATGCGCCGAGATCGCGTCCTCGGCGTTGTCCTTGGCCTTGTTCGCGTCCCCCTGGTCGGTCCGCGTGTCGAGAATCACGTACTTGTCCCCGCGGATCTCCCCGTCCACCGGGTCAAAACGCGTCCGGTCATAAGGCCGATCCAGCAGTTCATCGATCACGCCCTGCCGACGGTACTTGCTGTTGTCCTGTTCAAGCCTGCCGATGAAGAGCATCACCTTGCCTCCATCGGGCAGCGCCCGCTTGACCAGTTCCCCGCACATGCGTCCGGCCTGGTAGTTGTCCATCCCGATGTACGCAAGACGGTCCGTGTTGGGGGCATCCGAGTCGTGCGTGATCAGGGAAACTCGCGATGCGGCACGGTTGAGCAGGTCGCGCTGGTTCTCGGCGTCGACGGGGCTGATGGCGATCGCATCGATCCCCGAAGTCAGAAGATCCTCGACGATCCGTTGCTGCTCGACGCCCGTCGCCTCCGCGGGCATGCGCACATCCACCGTCAGCTCGAACTCCCGGGCGGCGTCCTTCGCCCCGGCCTCGGCGATGTTCCAGAAGTCCGCCACCTGGTTGGTCACAAACGCCACGCGCAGCGGGCGATCCTGCCCCCGAGCGCCACTCCCGCCGCCCGAGGTGGTCCCGGCTCCGCCCCCGCCCTCGCCGCAACCGCCCAGCCACAGCGCCATCGCCGCACTGACCACCATCGCCCGCCAGATTGGGGTTGAACGCATCCGAGAACCTCCACATGTGCGCGCCGCGGCTGCTCGACATGCCCAGCCGCCCCAGGAACCGCCACACACTAGCAACAGCCACCATCGGTCGCAAACAACCCGTCAGGGTGTCCGGGGGTCGCCGCGGCGACCGAGTCTTCGAGCGTCGTTGCAAGTTCAAGGCCCGCTGGGGCGGCGCAAAGCCTCCGCCCCAGTCACCCGACCTTCCGACACCGCCCCTCGACTTCCCCGCGCCCTGCCGTATCATGCCCTCATGACTGAGCCCAACGCGATCATGCGTCACGTCATCGCCGCGATGGTCACCAACGAACCGGGGGTTCTCGCCCAGGTCGCGGGGATGTTCGCCGCTCGCGGGTTCAACATTGACAGCCTCGTCGTCGGCCGGACTGAGAACCCCGCGCTCTCGCGGATGACGATCGTCGTCAACGGCGACAGCGCCGTCCTCGAACAGGTGCGCAAACAGCTTCAGAAGCTCGTTCCGGTCGTCAAAGTCGTCGATTATCAGGACGTGGCGTTCGTCGAACGCGACCTGATGCTCGTCCAGGTCGCCACCGGCGACGCCGCCGGGCAGGAACACGGGCCCCAGCGCAGCGAGATCATTGAGCTGGCGAACCTTTTTCGCGCAAAGATTGTCGATGTCAGCCCTGATCGCTTGCTGATCGAGCTATCAGGGTCTGAGGACAAGATCGAGGCATTCATCGACCTACTGCGTCCGTATGGGATCGTCGAGCTTGCCCGGACGGGGGTGATCGCCATGCCGCGTGGGCGAAACGTCGCCCGTAAGAGCGTGCGCTACGCCCGCGCCGCCGAGTCCGCCCCCGGTGGACCGTCCGTCGACCCGGGAGACCTCCCCCCCGGGTGAAATTGTCACCAGATCAACCGATGATTTGCACTTAAGACGTATTATTCTTTCTTGCCTTCCTGCGAACGATCCCCTACAACCATCCGTGAGGGAAACGGGCCATCCCGTTCGGGCGGGACGGCTGCCTATAATGCCGTTTGACGACGACGAAGCCCTGAGTCAGCAGGAGACCTTTTCCATGAGCTATCGCCGCCGCTTGGCCACACTTGTGGCCTTCCTGTTCACCGCCGTGGGGATGCACACCGCCGCCTGCGCCGCAGACGGACAGGAGGTCGACTTCCAGCGCGACATTCGGCCGATCCTTTCGGACAACTGCTTCCAGTGTCATGGGCCGGATGAAAAGACGCGATACGCGGGGCTGCGCCTCGATCAGCGCCAGAACGCTCTGGCGGTCCTTAAGAGCGGGCACATCGCCATCGTGCCCGGCGATGCGGAGAAGAGCGAGCTGATCCGCCGCATCACCTCGGCCGACGCCGACGTGCAGATGCCCCCGCCGCAGGTCAACAAGCGCATCACGCCCGCGCAGGTCGAGCTGCTGCGGCGATGGATCAACGCCGGCGCGAAGTACGACAAGCACTGGGCGTTCGTCCCGCCCATTAAGCCCAATCCGCCGACGCCGAAGCACGCCGACTGGGCCCGCAACCCTATCGACCGGTTCATCGCCGCCCGCTTTGAGAGCCAGGGCATGGACCCTTCGCCGGAAGCGGACAAGGCGACCCTCATCCGCCGCGCGACGCTGGACCTCACCGGCCTGCCGCCGACGCTCGAGGAGGTCGACGCCTTCATCAATGACAACGATCCGGGCGCGTACGAGAAGGTCGTCGATCGTCTGCTGAGCTCAAAGCGATACGGCGAGCATCAGGCGCGCTACTGGCTCGACGCGGTGCGGTACGGCGACACGCACGGGCTGCACCTGGACAACTACCGGGAGATGTGGAAGTACCGTGACTGGATCATCAAGGCCTACAACGAGAACAAGCCCTTCGACCAGTTCACCGTCGAGCAGATCGCCGGCGACCTGCTGCCCGATCCGACGATGGATCAGAAGATCGCCACGGGCTACGTGCGCGCCCACGTGACCACGAGCGAAGGCGGGTCGATCGACGATGAAGTCCTCGTGCGTTACGCGGTCGATCGGGTGGAGACCACTTCGACGATCTGGCTTGGGCTGACCACCGGGTGCGCGGCCTGCCACGACCACAAGTACGACCCGATCTCGCAGAAGGAGTTCTATCAGCTCTACGCCTTCTTCAACAACACCGCCGAGGCGGCGATGGACGGCAACAATGCCGCCCCACCCCCGGTGGTGCGTGTGCCCACCGAGGACCAAAAGGCGCAACTGGATGAACTGTCAGAACGGATGCAGGCCGTTCGCGCGCGGATGCAGGGGCCGATGCCCGAGCTTGATGCCGGACAGGCGGCATGGGAGGAGCAGTGGCGCACGCGGCTGACCGATCAGTGGGTGACGCTGGACCCGAGTGAGTTCACCTCCGAGGGCGGCGCGTCGCTGACGAAGCAGCCGGACCTCTCGGTGCTGGCTGAGGGCGTGAACCCGGCGCGGGATGTGTACCACGTCACTGCACGGACCGATGCGCGGGAGATCGTCGCGATCCGCCTCGACGCGCTGACCGATCCCTCCCTTCCCCACACCGGACCGGGGCGCTCGGAGAACGCGAACTTCGTGCTGACGGAGTTTGAGGCGACCGTCGCGCCCGTGAGTGATCCCTCCAACGTCAAGACGGTGCGCTTCGTCGCGGCCCAGGCAGACCATGAGCAACGCGATCAGGGCTATACGATCGACAAGGCGATCGACGGCAACTTCGGCGAAGAAAATGGGTGGGCGATCGAGGGCTTCAACCGGCGCGAAGACCGCACGGCCGTGTTCATCCCGGCCGAGCCGATCGGATTCGAGGGCGGTACGGAGCTGAAGGTGAAGATGACCTTCGCCAGTCGATGGAACGCGCACGCGATCGGGCGCTTCAGGTTGTCGATCTCGACGGATCCGGCGCTGGCGCCCTCGACTCTGGGCGTCTGGCAGGCGATGGGGCCGTTCACAGCCGACAGCGGCGCCGCGGCGTTCAGCACGAACTTCGGCCCCGAACCCACGCCCGACCTGGCGGTGAGCTACCAGGACGGCCAGATGAAGTGGACCCCTCGCCCCGAGTTCACCGACGGCAAGGTTCACGGGCTGACCGGCGAGAACGCCGCGACCTACCTCTACCGGACCATCCATTCCCCCGCCGCGCGCGACCTGGCGGTCTCGTTCGGCAGCGATGACGCGATCGCCGTCTGGCTCAACGGCAGGCAGATCCATGCCAACAACACCCAGCGTTCGGCGGCCCCGGACCAGGAGAAGATCACCCTGCCGGTGCGCGCCGGTGAGAATCATCTGCTGGTCAAGATCGTGAACTATTCCGGTTCCTATGAGTTCTACTTCAACAGGACCGGCGGGGATGTCGGCGGACTCCCTCTGGCGATCATCGACACGCTCAAGCTCGACCCCTCGGAGCGCACCGACGAGCAGCGAAACCGCATCCGCGACTATTACCGCGACACCCACAGCGACGCCTACCGCCAGATGACGCAGGAACTGGCGAAGTTGGAAACCAAGCGACGGGAGATCGAGGGTCAGACTCCCACGACCCTCATCGCGCAGGAGATGATGGATAAACCCCGACCGGCCTTCGTGCTGGTCCGCGGGGAATACGACAAACCGGCCGAGCAGGTCCAGCGCGGCACGCCCGCGGCGCTGCCCGCGTTCCCGGAAGATCAGCCGGTCAACCGGCTCGGCCTGGCGCGCTGGCTGCTTGATGAAGACCACCCGCTGACGGCGCGGGTGACGGTCAACCGCTTCTGGCAGCACGTCTTCGGCACAGGGCTGGTCAAGACGGCTGAGGACTTGGGTTCTCAGGGCGAGTTCCCCTCCCACCCGCAGCTTCTGGACTGGCTGGCAAGGGAGTTCATCGACTCGGGCTGGGATGTCAAGCACATGATGCGGCTGATGGTGACCTCCGCGACGTACCGGCAGTCGTCCAGGGTCTCGCCGGATCTCCTTGCGAAAGACCCCCGCAACCGCTTCTACGCCCGCGGCCCGCGCTTCCGTCTTGATGCGGAAGTGATCCGCGATCAGGCGCTGTTCGTCGGCGACCTGATGGTCCCCCGCATCGGCGGGCCGAGCGTCAGGCCGTATCAGCCGCCGGGGCTTTGGGAGGCGGTGGGATACACCTCGAGCAACACCGCGCGGTTCACGCAGGACCAGGGCGATGCGCTCTACCGCCGAAGCATGTACACCTTCTGGAAGCGCACCTCGCCGCCGCCGAGCATGGCGACCTTCGATGCCCCCTCACGCGAGGTCTGCACCGTCCGCCGTGAGCGCACCAATACGCCGCTCCAGGCGCTGGTGCTGCTCAACGACGTGCAGTTCGTCGAGGCGGCGCGCCACTTCGCGGCCAGGATCATGACGCGCGGCGGGGACACGCCGCGGGAGAAAATCGCCTTCGCGCTTCGCATCGTCACCGCGCGACAGCCGCGCGAACCCGAATTGTCCGAGCTTGAGGCTTACTTCCACGAGAGCCTCGAGGGGTACCAGAAGGACACCGACGCGGCGATGAAGCTCATCGCCGTCGGCGACTCACCCCGGAATGAAGCGCTCGATCCGGTCGAGCTGGCCGCGTGGACGATGGTCGCCAACATCCTGTTGAATCTCGACGAAGTGGTGACCAAAGGCTGACGTGAAGATGCACGAATGCACGAATCCGAAGTGCCCCGACACGCGACACCCTGACACCGACCCCCCTGACTCCCGTTGGAGGTTTCCCATGCACCCTGCCCACGAGTTCGCCAATCAACTGACCCGGCGACACTTCTTCTCACGTTCAGCCACGGGCATCGGCGCCGCGGCGCTGGCGTCGCTGCTGAATCCCGCCCTGTTCGCCGCGACCGGCGCCGCGAATGCCGCACCGGGAACGGGCGGAGTGCTCGGCCGGCCTCACTTCCGCCCCAAAGCCAAACGGGTGATCTATCTGTTCATGTCCGGCGGGCCTTCGCAGATGGACCTGCTCGACTACAAGCCCGTCATGCGCGAGCACTACGACAAGGATCTGCCCGATTCGATTCGCAAAGGGCAGCGCCTGACGACCATGACCTCCGGGCAGTCGCGATTCCCCATCGCGCCATCGATGTTCAAGTTCAAGCAGCACGGCAAGCACGGCGCGTGGGTGAGTGAGCTGCTGCCCCACACCGCGCAGATTGTCGATGACATCGCCATCATCAAGACGATTCACACCGAAGCGATCAACCACGACCCGGCGATCACCTACATCCAGACCGGAAGCCAGCTTCCCGGCCGGCCGAGCCTGGGCGCCTGGCTTTCCTACGGGCTTGGCAGCCCCAACAAGGATCTCCCCGCGTTCGTCGTCATGACCGCGACGTGGTCGGCCAAGCGCGATGCGCAGTCGCTCTACAACCGGCTGTGGGGTTCGGGCTTCCTGCCCTCGCAGCATCAGGGCGTGGCGCTGCGGGCCCAGGGCGATCCCGTGCTGTACCTCTCCAACCCCCCGGGCGTGAGCGCCGAGCGCCGGCGCACAATGCTTGATCGACTGGCCGCGCTCAACGAGCTGCAGTACGAAGCCGTCGGCGACCCCGAGACCGTCTCGCGCATCGAGCAGTACGAGATGGCCTACCGGATGCAGAGCTCCGTGCCGGACCTGACTGATCTTTCCGACGAACCCAAGCACATCCTGGACATGTACGGGCCGGATGTCCACAAGCCCGGCACCTTCGCCGCGAGCTGCATCCTCGCCCGTCGCCTGGCTGAGCGCGACGTACCCTTCGTTCAGATCTTCCACCGCGGATGGGATCAGCACGGGGATCTGCCGCGCGACATCCGCTTCCAGGCCAAAGACGTCGATCAGCCCTCCGCCGCCCTCGTCATGGACCTCAAGCAGCGCGGGCTGCTCGAAGACACCCTGGTCATCTGGGGCGGTGAGTTCGGCCGAACGGTCTACTCCCAGGGATCGCTTTCCCCGACGAACTACGGGCGCGACCATCACCCGCGCTGCTTCACCATCTGGATGGCCGGCGCGGGCATCAAACCGGGCATCGTCTACGGCGAAACCGACGAGTTCAGCTACAACATCGTCGACAAGCCCGTCCACATCCACGACCTCAACGCCACCATCCTCCACCAGCTCGGAATCAATCACGAACGCCTGACTTACCGCTTCCAGGGCCGCGACTTCCGCCTGACCGACGTTCACGGTGAACTTGTGAAGGGCATTCTGGCGTAGGGTCCGCTCTTGCGGACCATGAAGAGGCACAGGTCGCCACGTTGCATGATCCCCTCCAACCACGGCCTTGCCGTTGAAATTCACGACCTCCACGTCATGCGCGGGCGGACGCGCATCCTCGACGGCCTGAGCTGCTCGATTCCCGCCGCCAGGTGTGCTGCGATCCTTGGTCCCAACGGCAGCGGGAAGACGACGCTGATGCGCGTGCTGACCGGGCAGATGTTCATCACCCGCGGGCTTGTGCGGGTGCTGGGCGAAACCATCGGCCAGACGGACATCCGCGCGCTTCGACGGCGGATCGGCGTGGTGAACCCGTCCATGGGCGCGGGAGAGGCGGCGACGACGTGCGTGGTCGATGCCGACCTTACCGCGCACGAGGCGGTGCTGACGGGCTTCTTCGGGACGATCGGCCTCTATGACACGGCGACGCAGGCGCAGCGCGACCGCGCCGATGAAGTGCTTGCCCAGGTCGGGCTGAGCGCCCGGCGCGACCTGCGCTTCGGGCTGCTCTCGACCGGTGAGCAGCGGCGGTGCATGGTCGCCCGGGCGCTGGTCCACCTGCCGGAGCTGCTGATCCTGGATGAAGCCACCGCCGGGCTGGATCTGCTTGGCCGGGAGCAGGTGCTGGCGACCGTCGAGAGGATCCTGGACGCCCCGCACGCGCCGACGGTGCTGTTTATCAGTCACCACGTCGAGGAGCTTTCCCCCCGCGCGCGGCACGTCGTGCTTCTGCGCGAGGGAAGGGTCGTCGCCGCCGGGCCGATGGAGATGACCCTGACCGGCGAACTGCTCTCTCGCACGTTCGGGTGCTCGGTGGAGGTGCGGAAGTACGATGGAAGGTACTGGCCCCACGTCCCGGCCGGGGCGTGGGAGGGGCTGATTGCCGGGACTACCTGAGGGTCCGTCACAGGAGAGCCGCCCCCATGCACACGCTCATTCGAGTTCTCTTCGCAGCGCTGGGGATGCTGATGGTCCTCTCGCCGGTCTTCGGTCAGCCGCCCAACATCGTGCTCATTATTTCGGATGACCAGGCGTGGACGGATTACGGATTCATGGGCCACGAGTCGATTCGCACCCCGAATCTGGACCGACTGGCCTCACAGAGTCTGGTATTTCCGAGAGGCTATGTTCCCGCGAGCCTGTGCAGACCGAGCCTGGCGAGCATCATCACCGGCATGTACCCGCACGAGCACGGGATCACCAGCAACGATCCGCCCCTTCGGGACGATCGCGCCGAGTTTCTGCGCCTGCGCGAGCGGATGGTCGACAGGATCGATGATCTGCCCACGCTGCCGAAGCTGCTGGCCGCGAACGGGTACGTCAGCTTCCAAAGCGGCAAGTGGTGGGAAGGGCATCCCTCACGAGGCGGTTTTGCCCAGGGGATGACCCACGGCGACCCCGCGCGAGGCGGACGACATGGCGATGAGGGGCTGAAGATCGGGCGCGAGGGGCTTGGGCCGGTGTTTGATTTCATCGAGCGCGCGGGAGATCGACCCTTCTTCATCTGGTACGCGCCGTTCCTGCCGCACACGCCGCACAATCCGCCCGAGGCTCTGCTGGACCCTCATCGCGGGAAGACGGACTCGATTCATGTAGCACGATACTGGGCGATGTGTGAATGGTTTGATCAGACCTGCGGGGAGCTTTTGGATCATCTCGACGAGCGCGGCCTCAGTGACGACACGATCGTGCTGTACGTGACGGACAACGGCTGGATTCAGAACGTTGAGAAGGGCGGGTACGCGCCGCGATCGAAGCTTTCGCCCTATGACGGCGGGCTGCGCACGCCGATCATGGTCCGCTGGCCGGGGCGTGTCACGCCCGGCACGGAGGACACGCCGGTGTCGAGCATCGACCTGGCGCCGACCATCCTTCATGCGGCCGGTCTCGCCCCCGATGCGCGGATGCGGGGGGTGAACCTGCTGGACATCCAGGTGGTGCGGTCGCGTGACGCGATCTACGGCGCGACCTTCACGCACAACGCGGTGGATGTGGACGATCCCTCCTCGAACGTCGAATACCGCTGGATCATCACCGGCAGGTGGAAGCTGATCGAGCCGGGTGCAAACGCGGCCGACGGCCCGGGCGGTCTGTTCGACCTGCGCTCCGATCCGTTCGAGCGGGAGGATCTGCGGGCGGGGAGGCCGGTCCTGGCGGCATCGCTGCGCGAACGTCTGGCAGGATGGTGGCAGCCGTAAGCGGGCATCGCCGGACTCGCTCAGCCGCAGACGACCTCGAATGTGCTTGGTAAGATACACCGTTCTTCGCCCGTGGCCGGTCGTGCCGCGGGCGACCCATCGACCCAGGAGTGCGAGCATGAACCCGATCCCCACCCCCACTCGACGCACCTTTGTCAAAACCGTCGGCGGCGCCGCAGCGCTGACCCTCATCGGCGGCAGACGCTCCCGCGCCGCGAACGCTACCGGCCGGCTTCAGCACGCCTGCATCGGCGTGGGGGGGATGGGCGGGCATGACATGGGCAACATCGCCTCGCACCCAAACGTGGACATTGTCGCCCTCTGCGACGTGGACATGAGCATCCTTGAGTCGGCGGGGCAGAGCTTCCCAAGCGCCCGGCGCTACCAGGACTGGCGAGAGCTTCTCGAAAAAGAGGCGGACAAGATCGATTCGGTCAACGTCACCGTGCCGGATCACATGCACGCGGCGATCGCGATGGCGGCGATCCGCGCCGGCAAGCACGTCTACTGCCAGAAGCCGATGTGCCACGACGTGGCGGAAGTCCGCGCCCTGACGCTGGCCGCGGCGAAAGCGGGCGTCGTGACCCAACTCGGCACGCAGCACGCTTCGGGCATCGGAGACCGCATGGGCGTGCAGATGCTGCGCGAGGGAGCGATCGGGAAAGTCAAGCGACTGATCCTTTGCTCGAACCGTCCCAACGCGATCGAGACCTACCGCCTGCCCGGCCCGCGCCCGGCGACGTATCACAACCCGCCCGAACACCTCAACTGGGATCTATGGTTGGGCACCGCGCCGGTCAGGCCGTTCGCTCCGACCATCTATCACACCATGATCTGGCGCTCCTGGCAAGACTTTGGCACGGGGTGGTCGGGCGACATCGGCTGCCACATCTTCGATGCGCCCTGGCGGGCGCTGGGGTTGACCGCCCCTCTCTCCGTCATCGCGCGTGTGCAGGATTCCTGGCGCGACACGCCGGCGAGACGAGGCGACACCTGGCCCCAGAGCCAGCACATCACCTGGATCTTCCCCGGCAACGAGATGACGGCGCACAGCACGCTTCAGGTCGAGTGGTTCGACGGGCTGTTCTACCCGCGCGAGGACGACCAGGCGCTGTGCGATGTGCCCAACTACCCGGCCGAGTCGATGCTGGCGATTGGTGAGGAGGGCGTCATGCTCCTGCCGCACGGCAGCGGGCCTCAGTTCTTCCCGCGCGAGAAGTTCCGAGGGATCGAACGGCCGAAGCTTGAAGCGCGCGATCACTACCATACCTTTGTCGATGCCTGCCTGGGCAAGGCGACCGCTGAATCGCACTTCGGCATCTCCGGGCCGATGACCGAGGCGATCCTGCTCGGCACCGTCGCCATCCGAGTGCCCGACACGCGTCTGGATTGGGACTTTGAAGCGATGAAGGTGACGAACATCCCCGACGCCAACCGCTTCATCCGCCGCGAGTACCGCGAAGGCTGGCGCGTTGAGGGGTTGTAGCCGACGAGCCGTGACCGTGAGGGAGCGGACTTCCGAGTGGAGGGGGGGCGTCCGGCCCGCCTTTGCGGCAAGAGCCGCAAGACGCCAAGACAATGCGGACTCCCCGACTCAGGTCAGGCCCTCAGCCTGATGGCGGGCGAGACGCCCGCCCCACTGGGCCTGCTGATCCTTCTCCGCCCCGACCGTCTCCGCCCCCAGCGCCCGCAACGCTGTCATGATTGCCGCCGCCTTGTCCAGCGTCTCCTGGTATTCGCCCTCCGGGTCGCTGTCGGCGACGATCCCGCCGCCTACCGAAAAGTCCACGCGACCGTCGCGCCTCGGATCGGCCGCGTCACACTCGATCTGCATCGTGCGGATCGCGATGTTCATGCATGCTAGATCGCGGCCCAGGTATCCGATCGCCCCGCAGTAAGGACCGCGGCGCACCGGCTCAAGCTCCTCGATGATCTGCATCGCCCGCACCTTCGGAGCGCCGGTGACCGAGCCGCCCGGCATGGCCGCGCGCAGCAGGTCGGCGATGTCCCGGCTGGGATGTAATCGCCCCTCGATCGTCGCCACCCCGTGATGGATGGTCGGGTGTCGCTCGACCACCCGCGGCTGGGTCACGCGGACCGAACCGTAGTCGCAGACCCTGCCCAGGTCGTTGCGCATCAGGTCGACGATCATGTTCAATTCCGCGATGTCCTTGGCGCTGGTGAGCAGTTCGCGGCGCATGCGTTCACGTTCGCCCGGTTCACCCGGCGCCGGCCGCGTGCCCTTGATGGGACGGGTGAGGACGCGGCCGGAGGGATCCACTTCAAGAAACAGCTCCGGCGAGGTGGAGGCGATGGCGCGGCGCGCGCGATCCGTGGCGGGATCGAACCCCAGTTCAAGATAGGCGCCGTACCAGGCGGGCGACAGCGTCGCCAGTCGGGTGAAGAGCGCCCGCGGTGCGTACGGGTACGCCCCCCTCAGCGCGGCGGTGAACCGCTGGGCGAGGTTGACCTGGAACACATCGCCGGCTGCGATGTAGTCGATCACCCGCGCCACCGCGCGGCGGTACTCATCGGGCGTAAACACGCTCCGCGGCGCGCCCGCCCCGAACCGGCCCTCACACGGGCACTCATCCACCAGCACCGGCGGATCACACGCCCATTGCCCGTGCGCGGTCCATCGACCGGTGAGCGCATCATGCACGGCGTAACCGGGACACCAGCCCAGCTCGACCAGCGGCCAATCCCGGTCGGCCAGCGCCCGGTGCGGGAGCTTCTCCACCCAGCGCGCCAGGTCGTACCCGAGGTATCCGATCCAAAGCCCGCCTTCGCCCTCGCGTATCAAAGCGCGCAGGTCGGCGAACGGCCTGTTCGAGAAGGACGCCACGGGGCAGCGACCCTCCCCCACCCAACGGCTTTGACCGTTTTGCTCAAACCGGTACGCACCCACCGGCGCGGCGAGGATGGAACGCCTGGCCCAGCGCGGATCATGCCGGCCTGAGTGCAGCAAAGCGATGCCACGATCCATCGGCCAGCGGCGCACCACCTCCAGCGGTGATGCGGGCCAGTCAAGATCCATCACGGACAGTTTCACATTCACATGATAGTGCCCGCGGGCACGGATCATTTTACTCCGCGGACGCTGAGGTGCAGGGGCGTTTGGCTGGGCGTCTCGCAGAGCGGCCGGCTGGCGCCGGGCGAGTCGAGCAGATCCTGGATGCTCGATTCACTGAACGTGTGCTGGATATGGGCAAGCGCATCATCGAGCTTGCGGTGCATGGGGCAGAGGACTCGGCCGTGGCTTTCGATGCCCAGGGGACAGGTGTCGATGCGTTCGATGGGGTCCACCACCTGGATGACGTCCAGGACGGAGATCTCGGCCGGGGTCCGCGTGAGGGTGAACCCGCCGCCGACGCCGCGCTGGGCGTCGACCAGCCCCGCGCGTCGGAGGGTCTGCATGAGCTTGGAGAGGTAGTTGGCCGGGACACGGGTGGTACGGGCCAGCTCGGCGGTGGTCATGGCCCTGTCAGGGTCAGCCGCGAGGCAGACGACGGCCCGGAGGGCATACTCGGCGGTCTGGGAAAAGAGCAAGGGGATGACTCCTGGAAAAAATCACTTGAGCATGTTGACATCCATTATAGCCACGGTATACTCGGCTAATACTGGAAAAGTGCATGATTATATGCTTTGTTGACCCGGACCCCAGCATAAATTAGCGCAATATGGTTTCAGTAATCGTTTTATAAGAGTTTGGCTGGATCGCACACAATCCGCACCAGGAGCCTGCATCATGACACAGACATTGGACATCACACGAACCGTCGGCGAACTGGTGGTCGAGCGCCCGGGACGGGCGCGCGTGTTCGAGGCGCTGGGCATCGACTACTGCTGCGGGGGAACGAAACCCCTGGATGCCGCCTGCCGGGCCAAGGGGATCGACCCCGCCGATGTGTTCACCCGGCTGGACGATGCCGACGCCGCGGCGGATGAGGATGCCGACGCGCCCGATCCGGACCGCATGACGCTCACGGAATTGGCGGACCACATCGTCCGCACGCACCACGCGTACCTGCGGCGGGAGCTGCCCCGCCTGGGGGAACTGACCCAGCGGGTGCGCAACGCGCACGGCGCGAAGGATGCGCGACTGGTGGAGCTGGCCCGGGTGTTCTCGGGAATGGCGCTCGAGCTCGGCTCGCACATGATGAAGGAAGAGCAGATCCTCTTCCCGATGGTCAGGCAGCTTGAGACGGCATCATCTCTTCCCGAGTTCCACTGCGGTAGTACGGCCAACCCCATCGCCGTGATGGAGCACGAACACCAGGATGCCGGCGACGCCCTCGCGGCCATGCGGGAACTGACGGAAGGCTTCACGCCTCCGCCCTGGGCGTGCAACACGTACCGGGTTCTCCTGGATGGGCTGCACGAACTGGAGCAGGATCTGCACCTGCACATCCACAAGGAGAACAACATTCTGTTCCCCAGGACGGCGGCGATGGAAAGGCGATTGCGTGACAGCGGCGCGTGATGCACCCGCCGCGGAGATTGCTCAGCGCGACGCGGCGGCCGCGTCTCCGCCCGCCAGGGCGGTGTCGGCCTGCTTTAGCGTCTCGAGTTGGCTGCCGTTCTCATCCACCAGGGTCTGTAGCGACGCCCTGACCCGATCATCCCCGCGTGAGTGCTCAATGGCTCGGCGATAGGCCGCGACCTGACGCTCTTTCTCCGCGATCAACTCGGGCAGGAGCGTCTCAACGGAGGTGTAGTGGAACCGCGCCACGTCCGACGAGAAGGGGATCGGGTTTTCAGGCAGCTCGAGCGTCATAAGCAGCTCGCTGAGCACCCGGGCGTGGTCGAGGCTGCGCGCCGCCATGGCCTTGATCTCCCGCCAGACCCTGTAGGTGGAAGGCGAGATGTAGGGCGGGGCCTCCTCCAGATGGCGCGCGAGCGTGCGCGTCTCTGTCGCCAGCAGGCGGTTGAGTTCATCGCCGAGCGCGCGGGCGTTAATCATGGCGCGCCTCCAGCAGCGGGGCTTCGCTCGACGGCTCGGCCTCGGGCGCCATGGCGCCGGCCGCGTGGCGCGGCGTGTCGTTGAGCAGCACCCCGTAATCGTTCGCCAGGCGGTTGGCGTAGCCGGGGAAGATGCCCGTCAGCACGATCACCACGGCGCACAGACCGGTCAGCGCCGTCACCGGCGAACGCGGGGTGAAGCTCGGACGATCCGCGTCGTCCGGCACGAGAATCATGTAGTAGATCGGCCGGATGTAGTAGTAGAGGCTCAGCAGCGTGTTGATCAGGAGCGCCGCGATGAGCACCATGCTCCCCAGCCCCGCGCCCTTCATGGCTGTGGCCAGAAACACCTTGCCCATGAATCCCCCCAGCCCGGGCATGCCGAAGAGGCTCAGCAGAAAGATCGACAGCAGCACCGCCAGCAGCGGTGAGCGTTTGAGGAGGCTGGCGTAATCCCTGATGTCCTCGCTGCCGGTGCGCTGGGCGATCGCGGCGGCGACGGTGAACGCCCCCATGTTCATGAAGGCGTACACAAGCAGGTAGAAGAGGATCGCCCCGGCCAGCAGGCGCGCGGTGACTTCGGTGTCCCCGCCGAGCTGCCTGCCCGCGATGGCGACCAGGCTCGCGGCCATGATCATGTAACCGGCGTGCGCGATCGAGCTGTACGCCAGCAACCGCTTGATGTTGTTCTGGTGATAGGCGACGAGATTCCCCCACGTCGCCGTGATCGCGCCCAGGATGCCGATCCCCACCGCCACGCCGAGGAACAGATCCGTCCCCTGCGGTCCCGCGCCCGCGGCCGCCATCCCGAACGAACTGAGCACCCGCACCAACATGCACACCGCCGCGCCCTTCGACGCCACCGAGAGGAACGTCGTCACCTCGATCGGCGCGCCCTGGAACACGTCCGGACACCAGAAGTGCATCGGCACGGCCGAGAGCTTGAAGGCGATCCCCGCGAACATCGCCAGCAGCCCCACCGCGAGCATCGGCGACATCCCCGGCGCGACGCCATAGACACCTTCAAGGCCCGTGGCGGCCGCGGCCAAGACGCCCAGGTCCAGCGATCCCGTGGCGCCGTAGACCATCGACATGCCGTAGAGCATGATCGCGCTCGAGGCCGCGCCGAACACCACGTACTTGAGGGAAGCCTCCGAACCGCGCCGGGTGCGTTTGTGGAACCCGGCGAGCGCGAAACTCGGCAGCGACGCGGCCTCGGTCGCCAGGAAGATCATCACCAGGTTGTTGGCTGAGCTCATCAGCGACATCCCCAGCGTCGCGCCGAGGATCAGGCAGAGGAAATCGGGCGTGTCGTAGACGTGCGTGCGCTCGCGCCCGACGATCAGCCACTGGACGACCACCAGGAGCGTGAAGAAGATCAGCAGCACTTTGAAGAACGTCGAGAACGGATCGATCGCCAGCATGCCGCTGAACGCGGCCACACCCCCCGCGCCTTCGAGGTTCCCCAGCAGCCGCCACGAGGAGAACAGCGCCAGGAGCAGACCCACCAGCGACG
The DNA here is from genome assembly GCA_041747335.1 of Phycisphaeraceae bacterium. Taxonomy (GTDB): domain Bacteria; phylum Planctomycetota; class Phycisphaerae; order Phycisphaerales; family Phycisphaeraceae; genus JBGTFI01. The sequence continues at coordinate 17,064 of JBGTFI010000738.1, forward strand.
CGAGCACCGGAAGCGAGGCGTCGCGCCGGCTGAGAAACGGCACGAGGATGACCGCGCACATCGCCAGGGTGAGCCAGATCTCCGGCAGCACCAGCGGCAGTTGACTCCAGGGGATGGTGATCTCAGTGGGCACGGGGGATCCTGTGATGGAATGCGTTGGCCTCAGTGGGGCGGGCGTCTCGCCCGCCGATCAATCTTCCCCGGTGGGGCGGGCGTCCCGCCCGCCGTCGGGTCATCGGTCGTCTCACGAGGAAGGCGGGCGGGACGCCCGCCCCACCGGCCTGATGATTCTCACCCTCCCGCCGCCACAGCCACCTGCCTGGATGACTCGAGGATCGAGAAGATCCCGTTGAACGTCGATTCGGTGATCCCGAACACCAGCCACGGGACAATGCCGAAGAGGATGGCCGCCAGCCCCAGCGCGCCCATGATGAAGTACTCGCGACGGTTGGGCTTTTCGTAGTGGTCGTACTCGGCCTTGTCCGGGCCCATGTACACGCGCTGGAACATCCAGAGGATGTACCCGGCGGTCAGCACCACGCCGAACGCCGCCACCGCGCCGTAAAAGTAGACCAGCCCGACCTGCTCGGTGAACCGGCCCGCGGCCTCGAACGTCCCCAGCAGCACCATGATCTCGCCGATGAACCCGCACATCCCCGGAAGACCCATCGCCGCGAAGAACCCCAGGAGCGACCACCCGCCGTATCCCGGCCAGCGCAGCCACAATCCGCCGAAGCGGTTGAGGTCGCGGTGGTGGGCACGTTCGTACACCACGCCCACCAGGAAGAACATCATCGCGCTGGTGATTCCGTGCCCGATCATCTGGTAGTAGGCCCCGTCAAAACCCGTGCGCGTCAGCACCGCCAGCCCCAGCGTCACGTACCCCATGTGGCTGACCGAGGAGTACGCCACCAGCTTCTTCCAGTCCGTCTGGGCCATGGCGCACAGCGCCCCGTAGATGATCGCGATCACGCCCAGCCCCGCGGCGCACGCCCAGAAGAGCTCCGCCGCGTCCGGGAAGAACGGCCAGGTGATGCGCATCATCGCGTACCCGCCCATCTTCAGCAGCACGCCCGCCAGGATCATCGAGATCGGCGTGGGGGCTTCGACGTGGGCATCGGGAAGCCAAGTATGGAACGGTACGGCCGGGAGCTTGATCAGAAACGCGATCAGCGTCAGCCAGAACGCCCACTGCCCGAACATCCAGTGCGCGCCCTCCCGGCCGAAGAGCGACCGCACCGCCTCGGACTGCAGCGTCACCACGTTCGCATCCCCGCTGACCATCGCCCAGGTGTTGCCCGCGACGCCCGCGGCGTCGCCCGTGTAAAAGAACAGCCCGAGCATCACGATCAGCAGGCAGATTGAACCGGCCAGCGTGTAGAGGAAGAACTTGATGGCCGCGTATTCCTTTCGCGGGCCGCCCCAGATGCCGATCAGGAAGTACATCGGCAGCAGCGAAATCTCGAAGAACACGTAGAAAAGCAGCATGTCGATCGCCAGGAACACCCCCAACATACCCGTCAGCAGGAACAGGTAAAGGGCCATGAACGCCTTGGCGGACTTTTCGATCGACCACGAGGCGATCACGATCAGCACCGAGAGCGTGGTCGTGAGCAACACCAGCGGCAGCGACAACCCGTCCACACCCGTCCGGTAGAAGACGTTGATCGAAGCGATCCAGGAGACGGCCGTCTCGAACTGGATGCCCCCGGCAGCGTAGTCGTACCCTGCCGCGACGATGAAGCTCAGAAGCATCGTGATGATGGACGTGCCCAGGGCGATCTGCCGCGCCTGATGCTTGCCGGGCGCCAGCAGGCACGCAAGCGCTCCGAACGTCGGGAAGAAGATCATCAGGAAGACGATGGTCTGCATCGGTGTTTACCAGTCTCTTGGTGGGGCGGGGGTCTTGCCCGCCGATCCGGGAAACCGCTTGCTCACGCGCGCGGCTCGTTCAATCCATCACACCGCGACGATCACCACGATTGTCGCCAGCGCCGCGAATCCGAACAGCAGCATCACATACAGCCGCAGACGGCCGTCTTGGGTCGTCCGCAGCATCTCGCCCGTGCCCTGCGCAGCCGAGGCGGCCCCGTCCACCATCCCGTCGATCACGCGCAGGTCGAACAGCCCGGTGAGCATCGCGCTCCACTTCGTCATGTAACCCGCCAGGTTCACCAGCCCGTCAATGATCCACTTGTCGATCCACGCGCTCACCCCCGCCACGGCCTTGGCGGCCGCGACCGCGAAGCCGTCGTACAGATCATCAAAGTAGAACTTGTTGTACGCCAGCGTGTAGAGCTGATGCACCACCGGCAGACGGACGATGCGGGAACTCAGGGCAAAGCCGTCCCGGTACATGAAGATGCCCGCGCCGATCATGAGAATCCACGTAAAGCCGTGCAGAAGCAGCAGGTGCGTCAGGTGCATCCCGTGGCTTGCCTCGATCGCCCCGGCCGCCTGCGCCCAGGCGATCGCCGGCTCGGAACCGACGATCAAACCCTTCCACAGGAACCAGCCGGAGATCACCGCCATCGTCGCCAGCACCACCTGCGGCCCCCACATCGTCGCGGGGGCTTCGTGCGCGTGGTCGTAGAGGTGCTGGTCGCGCGGTTTGCCCAGGAACGTCAGCGCGAAGCTGCGGGCCATGTAGAACGGTGTCACGTACGCGATCACCACCGGCCCCAGCCAGAAGAGATAACCCATCCATCCCCCGGCTGACATCATCTCCCCGTAATTGACCGCCCCGGCGATGATCCCGTCCTTGGAGTAGAAACCGCTCACCGCGATCGCGGTGAACGGAATCGACGCCCCCGCGATCGCCAGCGTGCAGATTGCGTAACACGCGCAGGTGATCGGCAGCTTGTCCTTCAGCCCGCCGTAGTAGCGCATGTCCTGCTGGTGATGGGCCGCGTGGATCACGCTGCCCGAGCACTGGAACAGGCAGCACTTGAAGAATGCGTGCGTGATCAGGTGAAACAGGGCGAACGCCCATGCCCCCGTGCCCAGCCCCAGGATCATGTACCCAAGCTGCGAGAGCGTCGAATACGCCAGCACCCGCTTGATGTCCGTCATCACCAGGGCCATGCACGCAGCCATCACCAGCGTGATCAGCCCGATCGTGGCCACGAACAGCCGCGCCCCGGGCGTCAGGATCGGATAGATGCGTGCCGTCAGGTACACGCCCGCGGCGACCATCGTCGCCGAGTGGACGATCGACGACACCGGCGTCGGGCCTTCCATCGCGTCGGGCAGCCACGTGTGCAGCGGGAACTGCGCGCTCTTGCCGATGGCGCCGAAGAACAGCCCGATGCCCGCGGCCGTGAGCCACAGCGGCGGGTTGGTAATCGAATGCCCATCGGCCTCGATCACCCCCAACACCGCCTGAAACATGTTCGCCGATTCCCCCTCGGCCGCAGGCAGCAGAAGCCGCCCCCCAAGCTGGTAGAACAGGATCCCGAAACCGATCAGGAATCCCGCATCCCCGATGCGGTTCATCACGAACGCCTTCTTGCACGCGAGCTGCGGCCCGCGCTTCTCGAACCAGAACCCGATCAGCAGGTAGCTCGTCAGCCCCACCAGCTCCCAGAACACGAAGAGCATGATGATCGAGTTGGCGACGACGATTCCCAGCATCGAAAAGCTGAACAGCGACAGGTACGCGAAGAACCAGTTGAACCGGCTGTCGCCGTGCATGTAGCCGACGCTGTAAATGTGAACGAGCAGCGCGATCCCCGACACCATCACCAGCATGGCCACCGTCAGGCTGTCGACCATCACGCCCAGGTACAGCCAACCGGCCTCGGTTCCCGGAAGCGGAATCCAGGGCACGTTCCGCACCACCGGCGAAGCCCCTTCGCCCGCGCCCAGCCAGGTGAACAGGATCACCAGCGACGCCGCGAAGGACACAGCCATCCCCGCGATCGTGAGCCTCGCCGCGCCCTCGAACATCCGCTTGCGCGTGGCGAGGATCGCGACGGTCGCGCTCGCCAGCGGGGCGAACAGGGCGATCGTCGCGCACCAGGCGATCAGGTTTTGGGTCGATTCCTGCATGAGTCTTCCCGGCCGCGCTATCCGCTCAGTTCGTCGGCTTTCTCGACGTCGATCGAACTGAAGATGTTGTAGTAGTTGAGGAAGATCGCCAGCGCCACCGCCGCCTCGGCCGCCGCCAGCACCACGATGAACACCGCGAACATCTGTCCGTCGATCGTGTCAGGCCAGGCGTACCGGTTGAACGCCACCAGGTTGATCGCCGCGGCGTTGAGCACCAGCTCCACCCCGATCAGAATCCCGATCGCGTTGCGCTTGGTGAGCATCGTCGCGATCCCCGCCGCGGCCAGCAGCGCTGAGACGATCAAAAAGTGCATCAGGCCGATGTTGAATACGGGGTTCTCGTACATGTCCTTGCCCGGGGCCCCTCAGCGGGGCGTTTCCGCCCGCGTGCGCGCCAGGTAGGCCGCGCCGATCATCACCACCAGCAGCAGCACCCCCGCCACCTCGAACGGAACCAGGTACTTGGTCAGCAGCGCGTGCCCGATCCGCTGAACCGCCGAATAGTCCGCGGGAACCACTTCATGGCTCGTATCGATCGTCGTCGCCACGCTCGCGGCGATCAGCGCCCCAGCCAGCACCAGCCCCAATCCCACCCCCACGAACACCTCCCACGTCGCCGGACGAAGCTGCATGAACGGGTTCCTGCTCGTGAGCATGATCCCGAAGATGATCAGAATCAGCGTCCCCCCCACGTAGACGATCAGTTGAATTGCCGCGAGCAGCTCCGCGTTCATGAAGAAGTAAAACCCCGCCGCGCCCCCCAGCGTCAGCATCAGGTAGAAGCTCATGCGGACGATATTATGGCTCAGCACGATCGCCCAGGCGCTGATGACCACCAGCGCCGCGAGCGCATAGAAAAGGACCGGCGCCGCCAGCGCATATGTATCAGATTGTTGGCTAAGCACTTGCAAGAATCGGCATCCCTGTCCCCACCGCACGCGGCGCGGGGCACAGAGAATAGCCACCCATCGGGAAGGGGTCAACAAGGGGCAGGAGTGTGTCGGGGAGTCGCGGGGGGTCACAAGTCGGGTGGCTGGGGCAGAGGCTTGGCGCCGCCCAGCACTCCCAGCCGTGCCGCGCAACCTCACACCCCCTGCGGGCGCCTACCGCGAAGCAGTTCCACCGCCTGGGTGTAGATAAGCGGCGGGGGCCCATCTTCTTCCTCCACCGTTTCCTCCACCGTGTTATCCCCGGTTCCAACTTCCCGCACCCCCTTCGTGGGCGGCGCCGCCGCCCTACCCGCGGAGTCCCCCCGAACCGCCCGCTGCCCACCGAGGCTCCCCAACCTGCCCGCCTCCGACCGTTCCAGCATCACCCGGCTTTGATCCATCAGCGTTTCGCAGCGCCGCACCATTCCCGTCAGGAACTCGTGCGCCTGCCGCCACTGCGCGCCGAGCGCCTCAACCGTCTGCTCCAGCGCCTCCATCCGCTCCGTCAACCGGCGCTCAAGCGCGCCCACCGTCTGGTCGTACGTCCGCAGGCTCTGCGACACCTCCCGCTGGATCTCCTCACGCAGCCCAGCCTGCTCCTGACGCAGCGCCTCCACCGCCGCCGCCTGCCGCGCGGAATACGCCTCGGCCGCGGAGAGAAGCTCCTTGCCCAGTTCAATCCGCTCCCGCGCCTGCTGCTCCACCCCGGCGGGACCAGCCTTGCCCCCCGGCCGCGGACCCATCCCCATCTGCTTCACCGCCATAAGCTCTCCCTGCTGGCCGCCACATCAACTCTGTATTTCTGACTCCAGACCCAAGACCCAAGACTCCAGACACACAGTCCCACCCCTCCATCGGCCGGGACTCGAAAAACCCTGCACATTCCCCACCCGACCGCTATTCTGGGACCATGCGACTGGCGGACCTCCTCCACGACGTGCTCGAACCGCTTGCCCCCGCCCACCTGGCCGAATCGTGGGACAAGGTCGGGCTGCACGTCGGCGACGGCGATCAGCGCATCCGCCGGGCCATGCTCTGCATCGACCTCACCGAGCCGGTGCTGGCCGAGGCGGTGCGGAAGAGGGTGAACCTGGTGATCGCCTACCACCCGCCGATCTTCTCACCGCTCGAACGTCTCACCGGCGACACCTGGAAAGAGCGCGTGATCGCCGAATGCATCCGCCGGCGAATCGCCCTCTACAGCCCGCACACAGCCCTGGACTCGGTGCAAGGCGGCCTCAACGACTGGCTCTGCGAGGGCATCGGCCGGGGCACGCCCAAACCGATCATCGCTGTGACCGAGCGGGCAAAGCAGTTCAAGATCGTGACGTTCGTTCCACCCAGCCACGTTGAGAAGGTGCGCAAGGCCATGGCCAAGGCCCACGCGGGTGTGATCGGCCAATACGTCGAGTGCTCCTTCACCACGCCGGGAACCGGCACCTTCCGGGGCGTCGAAGGGGCGAACCCGTATGTCGGCAAACCCGGCCGCCTTGAATCCGTTGAAGAATTGCGCCTGGAGATGGTCTGCCCGAAGCACCTCGATTACGTCATCCACGCCCTGCGCGGGGCGCATCCGTACGAGGAACCCGCCTTCGACATCTTTGAGCTTGCCCCCCCGCCCCAGAGGTTTGACGATGTGACCGGCAGCGGCCGCGTGCTGATGCTCAATCGCCCCATCACGCCGCGCACGCTCGTCAACCGCCTGAAGAAGCACCTGGGGGTGAAGCACCTGGAATTGGCCGTCCCTTCGCGTATCGATCCGGAGAACGGACCGTACAGAGGTTCAATCAAGACTGTGGCCGTCTGCGCCGGCGCGGGCCACTCACTCCTCTCTCGCGATGGGGCCTCGTACGCCGACGCCTGGTTCACCGGCGAGATGCGCCACCACGATGTGCTCGACGCCGTGCAGGAGGGACGGGTGGTTGTGCTGGCCGGCCACACCCAGACCGAGCGGCCGTACCTGCCGATCTACCGCCAGAGAATCCTGGAAGCCGGCGGCGGAAAGGGGATCGAGTGGTTGATCAGTGAAGCGGATGCGGCGCCGGGGGTGGTGGTGTGAAGACGACGCGGGTGCCATGTCCGCCCATGCGAGATTCGCCCGTGGCGAACCCTCGCGCAGCTTGTGCATGTGACGAGCCAGATAAGCGGAAGCCGCTCAGTAAGCTCATGTCATACATCGCATCCATGCTTATTCCAAGCCAGGCGCCACCCGTAACATCCATTTCACCCCCACCGTCGTGCCGTGATCTGCCACGATCTCTCTTAGCCTCTGCTCCGCTTCCTGACTGGGCACGACAGAATGCCGTCGCCAGCCACAGTCTCTTGTTGCGTACGTGCATTCGCAGTGCCATCCCCCCGACCCCCTACTGCATGTACTCCTTGAACATCGGCGTCGAGAGATAACGCTCGCCGAAGCTCGGGGCGATCACCACGATCAGCTTGCCCTTGTTCTCCGGCTTGCCCGCCACCCGAAGCGCGGCCGTCACGTTCGCTCCCGTGCTGATGCCCCCGAAGATGCCCTCCTCTGATGCCAGCCGTCGGGCCATCGCGAAGGCTTCATCGTTGGTCACCCGCTCGACGCCGTCAACCACTTCCAGGTCCAGGTTCTTGGGAACGAACCCCGCGCCGATGCCCTGGATCTTGTGCGGGCCGGGCTTGACTTCCTCACCGCTGAGCGTCTGTGTGATCACCGGGGAATCCGTCGGTTCGACGGCCACGCACTTGAAGCTCTCCTTGCGCGGCTTGAAGAACCTGCCCACGCCCGTGATCGTCCCGCCCGTCCCTACGCCGGCGACGAGGATGTCGACCTTGCCGTCGGTATCTTCCCAGATTTCCCGCCCCGTGGTTTCCTCGTGAACCTTGGGGTTGGCGGGGTTCTCGAACTGCTGGGGCATCCACGCGTTGTCCGTCGTGCCCACCAGCTCCGCGGCCTTGGCGATCGCGCCTTTCATCCCCTTGGCGCCTTCGGTGAGCACCAGATTCGCCCCCAGCGCCCGAAGCAGCGCCCGGCGCTCAAGGCTCATCGTGTCGGGCATGGTCAGCGTCAACCGGTATCCCTTGGCCGCGCACACGAACGCCAGCGCGATGCCCGTGTTGCCGCTCGTGGGTTCGATGATGTGCGTGCTGGGTGTGACGATCCCATCGGCCTCCGCCGCCTCGATCATCGCCCTGCCGATGCGGTCCTTCACCGATGCCATCGGGTTGAAGAACTCACACTTAATATAGATGCGCGCCGCGGCGTCGGCCGAAACCTTGCGAAGGCGCACCAGCGGCGTGTTATACGTCGTATCGACGATGTTCTCGTACGTCCGCTGATGCAGAACGCGAAAGTCGCCTGCGGAGGTGGTCGCGGTCATCGGTGTCTCCTTCTGGAATCGCGTCAAGCTTCAGAGTGAAAATGCTAACAGCGGCTGCTTCGCGCGGCAAGAGTCGCTCGAAACAACACCCCGCGTTCTCCCTTGATCGCGATTCTCGTTCACGAACACACCGCCGCCGCCCCAACCGCCAGGCAACCGCGCGGAAGCTCCCTGCCCTCGAGCACCACCGCCTTCACCTGCGGGACGATCCGCTTGGCGTAATACTCACCGAATGCCCCCAGCTCTCGATCCACCACCCCCGCCATCGCACCCGTCACGACGACCGCTGCCACGTTCTCCCTGGCCGCACGTTCGCGCAGCGCACTGACCCAGTCGCGCAGATCCTCCTGCCGCGGACTGCCCGGAAGATCCTGCACCAGAAACCCCGCCGCGCCGGGAGCGCCCGAAAGGATCTGCTGCGTTGCCTGACGCCACTGCTGACGGAGAAACTCCACCGACATCGCGTGCGCCGAAAGCGCAGGCCGCGCCGCGCCAGCCTCCGACCGCGCCCCCGACAGCAGGTCCAACACGATCCGCAACCACGGCGTACACCACACCAGCTCCCACAGGCGCGTCGGCGTTGCCTGACGGTACGACATCTCCAGAGACCGCGCTGCCAGCCGGCCGACAAGTTCGGGCTGGTCTTCGGGCAGGTCGTTGAGGGTGGCCACGTCCTG
>JBGTFI010000739.1:0-6488 GCA_041747335.1 Phycisphaeraceae bacterium
GGCCCGGCAAGCGACAGAACCCCAAACCCCGACTCTCATAACACCTGGTACATGAAATGGGGGCAGGTCAGTCTTGCAGGTCAAGATTGCCAAGGCGAGTGATCAATTCAAGACCGTGTGGTACTCACCGCGATACAACGCGGGCGACAATGGCACTCGCTTGGCACGACAGATGGGGTTGCCACTGGGCGAGTTTGACTACCCCAAGTCTGTTTACACGGTTCGGGACTGCATTTTTGCGGTCGCTGACAGCCGCGCTCACGTCCTTGACTACTTTGCTGGATCGGGAACTACAGGCCAAGCAGTGATGATGCTGAATCGTGAGGATGGCGGCCAGCGCTGCTTCACTCTTGTCGAGATGGGGGCGTATTTCTGGACGGTTGTTCGCCCACGCATCGCAAAGGCTGCCTTCAGTCCCGCATGGAATGATGGGAAGCCCCAATCGCATGGTTCTGGACTGAGCGCTGTGGTTAAGTGCTTCGCGCTTGAGTCTTACGAGGATGCCCTGAACAACCTCCCCACGCCGTCCGGCACGCTCCTCGACGGCCGTTCGGATGCCGAGAAGGACGCGCTGATCACCTACGGCCTCGACCTCGAACTCGGCCCGCATCTGCTCAATCTCGATGCCTTCCGCGATCCGTGGGGCTACACCATCAACGCCCAACTGGCGGGCGATGGCGAGATCAGGCGGCACCGCGTCGATCTGGTCGAGACGTTCAACTACCTCATCGGCCTGAAGGTGCATGGGTACGGGCCGCTGGAGCGGTACAGCGCCCCCCCGGAAGGCTTCGAGCGTGCAGCGCACGCCGACGGGCTGGGGCGCATGAAGCTGACCGGACGCTTGCGCCGTGATGCACACGGGCCGTACGTCTTCCAGCGCGTCGAAGGCGAGTTGAACGATGGCAACGCCACCCGCGTTCTGGTCGTGTGGCGCAAGCTGACCGACGACCCGGAGAAGGACGCCGCCGTGCTGGACGCATGGATGGCCCGCCACCGTGAGAGCACGCGTGAGCGAACCGAGCACCGCGACTACCACCTGATCTACATCAACGGCCCGGTGACGCTGCCGCAGCCGACGGCGGAGATCCGCACGGTGTACCCGACGGAGGAGACGTTCAAGATCAAGATGTTCGAGGACACCGAGTCCGCTTCCCAGATGGGAGGCGGGCATGGCTAAGCGAGGTCGCCCCCCGAAAGTGCAGGCGGACGCCGCAGGCGGTGGAACCGGGGCTGCCCAGCCGCCCCCGGCACGTCGTGGCAGGCCCGGGGGGAATAGTCGGGCCAAGCCCGATTTTCACCGCCAAACCGTGCTCTTTCAGTGGGCGCTCTCCAAGCTCGGCGTCCGAGACTTGAAAGAATTCAAGGATCGGTTTCAGATCTCGCCGGACAGCGCCGAGGGGATCGACGAACGCACGGGCCTGCACCGGTTCTTCGAGGCGATCGCGGGCGTGCTGCCCACCGTGAACGATGCCAACGTCGTCCCCGTGGACCGTCTGCGGGCCTTTGAGCAGAACATTCTGGAGCACACGCAGACGATCAACACGGCTCGCCTGCGGCACAACCAGCCCCGGATCGACTGGAAATACCATCAGTATCTGGCGCTGCTGTTCACCGAGTTGTTCCTCGATCAGTACTTCCACGATGCGGGCGCCCTCCGCGATGAGATCAATGCACGGATCGTCGAGCACAACGGGGATGCCATCGAGCCGGACCGGGTCGCCCCGTTTCCAACTGAGCCTGTGGGCGATGACGATGCCGATCCCCGCCGCCAGTTGGCGCGGATGGCGTTCTGGTGCGCCACCGGCAGCGGCAAGACGCTGCTGATGCACGTCCACGTTCGCCAGTTCCGCCAGTATCACCAGCGGGCGTTCTCCGCGGGCGCCTGGCCCAAGTTGGACCAGATCCTCCTCGTCACGCCCAATGATGGCTTGAGCACGCAGCACGCGACGGAGTTCGCGCAGTCGGGATTCGATGTCGTCACGGTGGGCGAGCAGGGCGTGGATGGGCTCTTCGCCGAGAAGGCCCAACAGGCGATCAAGATTCTCTCGATCCACAAGTTTCAGGACGACCACGGCAAGGCGACGGTGGCGACCGAGGCGTTCGAAGGGTGCAACCTCGTGCTCGTGGACGAGGGGCATCGCGGCGCTGGGCGCGGCGAGGATGGCAAATGGCTCGCCCGCAGAGATCAACTCGCCAAGGGCGGCTTCTGCATCGAGTACTCCGCAACCTTCAAGGAGGCCATCGGCAACGACGAGGCGATGAAGAACAGGTACGCGCGGAGCGTGCTCTTCGATTACGCCTACCGCAGCTTCTACCGCGATGGGTATGGGAAGGATTTTACGATACTGAATCTGGAAGATGACGACAAGCAGCGGCGCTACCTCACAGCAGCGGTGCTCCTATTCTATCAGCAGTTGCGGGTGTGGATGGACGGCGGCGACGCGATGAAGCCGTTCCAGATCGACAAGCCGCTGTGGGTATTCGTCGGGCACACGGTGACGGGCGGCAAGGTATCGAGCACCGACGACAAGGAATCCGTTTCGGACGTGGTCGAGGTGCTGCTGTTCCTGAAGGCATTCCTCGCGGCGCCCGCCGAGGCGGTGGCGCTGATCCAGAGCCTGTTGGAGGAGGGGTTCAAGGACCAGAGCGGGCGTGATCTGCTGGCCCACCGATTGCCGCACATCGATGTGTCAGGCGACAAGGCCGCGCAGGCCCGGGCGCTGCACGAGGGCATTCTGCGGGATGTGTTCCACGCTCCCGGCGGCGGCGTGCTGGCGGTCCAGATGCTGCGAGGAGCGGCCGGGGAATTGGCGCTCAAGGTCGGTGAGGCCGAGCCATTCGGCGTTGTCAATGTGGGCGCGCCGGGCGCGGTCGCGGAAGCCTGCGTGGCCAAGGGAGTCGTGCGGCTGGAGGATGACGCGAATCGGTCGTCGCTGTTCCAGGGGGTCAATCGCGATGACAGCTCCATCAACCTCCTCGTGGGCTCCCGAAAGTTCACGGAGGGGTGGAACTCCTGGCGTGTTTCGTCCATCGGGCTTATGCGCATGGGCAAGAGCGAGGGCACCCAGATCATTCAGTTGTTCGGGCGCGGCGTGCGGCTGCGGGGCTACCGGATGAGCCTGCGCCGATCCTCCGTGCTGGCGGACAAGCCAGCGCCCCCCAGGAATCTACGGCAGGTCGAGACCCTTCAGGTCTTCGGCGTCAAGGCCACCTACATGAACACCTTCCGGGATTGGATTCTCGGTGAGGTTCCTGAGGCCCAAGAGAAGCAGGTCTGGGACATCCCGGTCGTCAAGACGCTCCCGGAGCGAAAACTGAAGACGCTGCGCCTGCGCGCCGAGATCGATGGCGAGACCGTTGAACGCTGGCAGGCGTTCCGCAAGCTCGGGCCGCTCGTGCGCCTCCGACCCCCGCACGAGACCGCGCCCGAGGATGCGTGGCTCCGGCACCATCGCACAAAGCTGAACTGGCTGCCGCGCATTCGCGGCATCGCCGGCGCGAATCGGCAGATTACCGCCGCGATCGGGCAGGCCGCGGAGCTGCCGAAGCAGACGCTGAAGTCAGTGCCAATGTTCCTGTTCGACCTCGACGGTCTGTTGTTCGGCCTGGAAGCCTTCAAAGCCACCCGCGGGCTCGACCGCCTGCACGTCGATCTCGCGGCAGTGACGGCGATGTTGACACGCGACGATTGGTACGAGTTGCTGGCGACCGCCGACGACATGCGTCTTGACCGCTACGAGAATCGCTCGCACTGGCAGCGCATGGCACAGCAGTTGTTAAACGCCTATGCCGAGCGGTTCTACCGCTACATCCGGGGGCGCTGGGAAGCGCCGTATCTGGAAGTCGCGGAGTTGGCGCCTGACGACCCGAACCTCGTGGACGGGTACAGCATCGAAACGACCGACCTTGCCCAGACCGCCGAACAGATCGAGCAGATTGCGATGTTCATCGAAGGGCTTAAGACGGCGCTGGGGCAGAGCCTCCTCGCCGCATGGAGCCAGTGGGGCGGGCGTTGGCGCACGGTGCCGTTTGGCGGCCACCTGTATCAGCCCCTCCTCCACGTCGGGAAGAACGCGGAGATTCGGATCAGCCCCGTCGCCCTCAACAAGTGGGAGGCCGAGTTCGTTCAGGACTTGGCCACTTGGTGCATGGCCAACCGTGGGCGCGAGGTCTACCTCCTGCGCAATCAGGCGGTGACCGGCCTCGGGTTCTTTCAGGCCGCGAACTTCTTCCCTGACTTCCTGCTGTGGGTCCAGGAGGCTGAACGCCAGCACTTGGCGTTTATCGATCCGAAGGGCCTGCACCATTTCGACCCAAGCGACCCGAAGGTGCAGTTCGCCACGCGCGAGGTGCCCCGGCTCCAACAGATCGTTGAGCGCCAGGCCCCCGACCTGCAACTGCACGCCTTCATCCTCTCCAACACGCCCTTCGCCGGCCTCGGCTGGTCACGCGGTGGGGGCCAACTCATGTCCAAGGCCGAGGTGGAGCAGTTGGGCGTGCTCTTCCAAGTGGACGATGCCACGACCTACATCGGGACGCTCTTCGAAGTCCTCCAGCGGCGCTCGGTGGCGGACCCTGCATGACCAAGTCACGGCGTGAGCCCGCACCGACTCAACCGAGAGCCCGCCTCCGGACCCCTCAAGGCCCTTCCGGCCTTGCCCAACGTTCCGATGAGGGTTGCTCTTGGGGAGGGTTGCGCGCGCGCGACGAATACAATTTGCGGCGGGTCGGCCTCAACCGCCTGTGGCTCAACTTTTGGCGGGTCGTCGCTCAGGCGGACGGGACGTCAGTGGCCCAGGTGGTTTCGCTCGAATAAGGCGGGGGTGGCGGTCATGGGTCACTCACGGAGAATCACGCCAAGCTCGGACGTGCGCAGGGTTGCTCCATCGAATCGCAGGGCGACCGATAGGCCCGTGCCCGGCGCGTTGCGGCTCTTGCGAACGTGGAGGATTCGGTTCGCCTTTTCGACCATGCGGCCCGCGGGTGTTTCGACGGTGACGATCTGCGGCTTTTCAACCGCCTCCATGAACAAGACGGTTTGCGAGAATCGCGCGTACGACGCGCCGCCGCTGAGGTCGTCAAGCCCGAATCCTTTGCTGTTCTTCGCGGGGTGCGTTACCAGGATGATCGAGCAATCGAACTGCCGCGCGGTTGTCTTGACGGCCACCACGAAACGCAGGTCCGCCTCCCACTGCTTCCCGTCTGGTTGTGCCAGGGTGACGGGATCGACCGCGATGATCCGGCAACCGCGCTGGGCCTGCGTTTCGATCCACGCGGCGATCTGCGGCAACGTCGTCAGCTTGTCCGGCGCATCCTGAATGACGCGCCCGAAGCTCCCCTCAAACTCCGCGTGCTCGCGTGTGATCCGCCGCGCTTCGTCGGGGTGTTCGGCCACCCACTTTGTTTTCGTGAAGTCGCCAACGCCCGCCCGCATCGCCGTTGCCCGCTTGAGCGCGTGTGTTCGGTCCTCTTCGAGGGAGTAGAGCGCGCATCGCACGCCCTGCTCGTGCCAGTGCATCATCGCTTGTAAGAGCATGAAGCTCTTGGTCGCCCCGCCCGCGCCGCAGACCAAGGTCAGGGTTCCAGGCAGAAGCGCCTGGGTGATGTTGCTCACGCCCAGCCAGGGGAAGTCGATCGTCTCGAACCGCCCGGCGATGATGTCCTCAACGTGCGCCGCGATGTCCGCGCTGGCGTCCATCGCCGTCGCGTTCGCCAGCACTTGATGCGCCGCGTCGCGTGTCCCTACAGAGCGCCTTTTTTTCGGCAATAGGCGCTCTGGGGAGCGCCTTTTCCACCCCTGAAAACGCGCTGCCTAGAGCGCCTTTTCCCGGCTTGATGGTGGTCGCGTTGCCGCGTCCCCCACCCGGCGTCGTGACGATCAGCTCGGCCCGTTCAAGCTCCCTCAGGGCGGTCTGGATCGACCTCCGCGAGTGCCCGGTTTCGTCGGCCAGGGCATCGACGCTGGGGAAGCATTCCAACTCATCCCATCGCCAGCGGCAGACGATGCAGAGCATCACGCCCCGCGCCCGACCGCTCAGGCCGCGCAGGTGCGCCGTGATGCCAACGGGAGCTCGTCCGTAGATCAAGCGCCACCCCTCCTCACGCGCTCGCCCGCGGCCATGAGCAGCGCCCGCGCCAGGCGAAGCTCACGGTCGCCGCTGGCTTCGGCCTGGACATGGACGATCGCCAAGGCCTCGCCGATCAGGTCGAGCGCTTCGGTCGGATCGGGATGATGGTGAGATCGCGCAGCATTGCCGCGCCTTGGTCGTCCGTGTATAGCTTGATGCATCCGCGCGGCTCCGTCACACCCCTGACGCCGGCCGCAGCCCGAACTCGACCCGCCCCCGGAAGGCGGGTTTTTTTTACACTTCAACCAGCCCCGGCGATCCTCAACTCCGCCTCACGCGCCCACCGCGTCCGCGGCGGGCAACCCGCTTCACACCACCGCCGAAGATCGCTCGTGACAAACAGCACCCGCCCGCCCGCGC
>JBGTFI010000740.1:0-1580 GCA_041747335.1 Phycisphaeraceae bacterium
GCGACCTCCGGATCGCCTTCGCCCAGAAGCTTCGCAAGCAGGTCCACCGCGCCCGTATCCCGCCGCACGCCCAGGGCGTTGATCACGCTCAGCCGCCGCGCGCTGTCCGTTTCGTTCAGCGCCGTGCGGAAGGCCGCGTCCACGCTCTGATACGGCATGGACTCGAGCGCATCGCGCGCCGCTTCAAAGAGCTTCTCATCCCGCAGCAGCGGCGCCAGCGCCGCCACCGAAGCCTCCGTGCCGACCTCCCGGAGCTTGCGACAGGCCTCGTACTTCGAGCCCCAGTCCGCTTCACCTTCGAGCGTTGCGATCAGCGTCCGTTCATCCGCCCCCCGCGCCGCGGCGCATGACAACGCCCCAACCAGCAACGACACAAGCAGTTGTCTCATCATGACCCGTTCGCCTTACACCAGAAAACCATCAGAGTTGCCACGGTTGACGATACGCCCTGCTGGCCAGACGGTCCGCCTGGGCGTCCCCGATGAACTTCTCCGCCACCGGATCCCATCGCACCGGCCGACCGAGTCGCCGGCAGATGTTCGCCAGGTGGCACACCGTGATCGACCGGTGCGCCACCTCCGCGTGCCCCACCGGTTGCCTTCGCGTCTTGACGCAATCCAGGAACGCCCGCACGTGATTGTCCGCCGGATAACCCCCGCGGAAGCGCCGCTCCTGAAGCAGCGATTCCGGATAGACCAACACGTAGCCCGAATCGTCCGTCTCCACCCAACCTTCATCGCCCTCGAAGCGCACCGCGCACGATCCCCTGCCGATCGGCTGACGAAACACAAGCTTCACGCCGTTGTCATAGCGCCCGATGTAGACGTGCTCGGCCTCCTGCCAGAACTCGACGGGCGTGCTGGCGTCGTCCACCGCCGCCCACTGGCAAAGGTCGGCCGTGTGGCTGCCCCATTCCGGGATCGCGCCGCCGGCGAAGTCCAGGTGACCGCCCCAGAACCCGCGGGTGGCGTATTCCGCGTTGTACGGCCGCCACAGCGCAGGCCCCAGCCACAAATCCCAGTCGAACTCCTCACGGTCCGGCTCTTCCTGCGCCGGCAAGAGCGTCTCGTACGTCTCGAGCCACCACGGCGCCGTCTCCGCGTGGACGGCCTGGAGCTGCCCGAGCTTGCCGCTGCGGGCAAGGTCGATGGCGAAAAGGAAATGCCCGATGCTCCGCCGCTGCATCCCGCACTGGAAGACGCGTCCCAGGCGGTCCATTGTACGCGCCACCTCGCGGGATTCGTGGATCGTCACGCTCAGCGGCTTCTCGCAGTAGATGTCCTTGCCCGCCCGCGCCGCCAGCACCGACGCCATCGAGTGCCAATTGTCCCCGGTGGCGATCAGCACCGCGTCGATGTCGGTCCGCGCGAGCAGTTCGCGCAGGTCGCGATAGGTCGCGCAGTCCTTGTTGTCGTACTTGGCATCGACCATCCCCTTGCCGACCTCACGCCGGGAGCGTTTCACGTCGCACACCGCGACCATCTGCACATCGGCGTTCCACATGAACGCCTCGGTCACGTCCTGCGCGCGGCCCCCGAAGCCGATGACGCCCATCACGATCCGCTCGCTCGCGGGCGCGC
>JBGTFI010000741.1:0-1598 GCA_041747335.1 Phycisphaeraceae bacterium
TTTGGCCGATTCTGGTCTTGGCACTTGCTGTCGTGCCGTCAAGGGCACTCCCTATGAGCGTTCTCGGAACATCCATCGCCGCGGGGGTCGCCCAGACCACCCTGGCGGCCCAGCAGACCGCCAGGCGGCAGGATCGCGAGGCGTCGCGCGTGCGCGATGATGCGCGGCGTGTCCGCGAGCGGTTCGAGTCTCACCTTCAATCGCTCGAAGAGGGGGATGAGGACCAGGCGATCGACCGCGTCCAGATCGACAGCCAGGTGCCGCAGCACGCCGGGACGCACCCGGACGGCAGGCGACCTTCGGGCCATGCGGCGGGAGCGGGGTTGTCGGGGCAGGTTCCGCCACTCCCTGGGGAGTCTGAGGACGAGGCGACGACGGCCTACGCGGAGGCTGCCAAGGCCTCGGCCGTCGCTGCGGAGGACGGTCAGGCGCTTTACCGCCACCTCGATGTGGAGGCGTAGGGTATCGTGTGGGGCTTTGAGGTGCGTTGATCGCTCCTGAGAGCGCACGACGCACCACACCCGCGCACCGAACACGCCCCATGACGCCCGTGGCTGACATGGTCCTGACCCAGCGATTCCTGCCGGAGTACGGTGGTTCGATCCGCTGGTTGCACGAGGTCTACCGCCGCTGGCCGGGCCCGGTGCGGGTGGTTACGCACGATTATTATCATCATCCTCCACAGGGGTTTACGCATCGGCCGGGTGGCGAGACGGTCCAGGACGCGAACCTGACGCTCGACCGGCGGGACATTCTCATGCGCGACTGGGGCATCCAAAGCCCCGACCTGATCCGGCGCTATCTGCGGATGACCTTGGCCGTGCGAACGGCGTTCAGCCAGGCCGGGTGCGTGCGGGTTCACTGCGCCCACGCGGTCCCGGAAGTGGTGAGCCTGATTCCACTTAAGTGGCGATATGGAAAGCGGTTGCAGGTGATTTGCTATGCCCACGGCGAGGAGATCACCGCGTGTCGCAGCAGTCGGCAACTGACATGCCTCATGGGCAGGGCGCACCGGATCACGGACCTGATGATCGCCAACAGCCGGTCCACCACGGAGCTTCTTGGAACGGGATTTGCCGGAAGGCGGCTGGAAATCGTGCATCCGGGCGTGGAGTTGGCGGAGTTCGCGGGCGCTGAACAGGCGGGGGAGCGGTGGCGTAAAGAGCAGGGTCTGGAGGGCAGGCGCATCGTGCTGACGATGGGCCGGCTGGACCCGAGAAAGAATCACGAAGTCGTACTCCGAGCACTGGCGGAACTGGCCGGAGCGTTCCCGGACGTGGTGTATGTCGTCGCGGGTGACGGGAGGGAGCAGCCGCGCTTGGAGAAGTTGGCCTTCGCCCTGGGGTTGTCAGAACGCGTGCGGTTTCTGGGGAGGGTTGACGGGGAGGCGCGGGTGGCGCTCTTCGGGGCGTGTGACCTCTTCGCCATGCCCGCGATTCAGGTGGGCACCGACCTGGAGGGATTCGGGATGGTCTTCATCGAGGCGGGCGCGTGCGGCAAGCCGAGCATCGCCGGGCGGGTCGGCGGGCAGTCGGAAGCGGTGGTGGACGGCCGAACGGGCCTGGTGGTGGACGGAACCTCCGTCGCCGAGGTGGCCG
>JBGTFI010000742.1:0-5952 GCA_041747335.1 Phycisphaeraceae bacterium
CATGCACGGGTCCGAGCGATGAGGTTCGAGAGTGTGAGAGTGTTGAAGTTGAGTGAACGCAAGCTTAGAGCGGCGGGATGTTGAAACCGGCGGCCACATGCCCACGCGTCGCGAGGGCATGGCACCCCGCTCTACCCCCGGCCGGCTTCGCCTCCGCCTCCGTCGCGCGGCCAGCGCCGCGCCACCGGCCGCGATGATCCATAGCGCCGCCGGTTCGGGGACCGATCCTCCAGCCGCCGCCAGCAGCGCCTCGAACCGCGCGACATCAAACGCATCGAACTCGCCCATCCCGTCGATGTCCCCCACGAGGATGGGGTTGACGTTCGGGTTCTGCGCGTGAAACGCTTCGAGGTCCGCCAGCGCCAGCTCGAACTTAGCCACGTCGAAGGCATCCACCATGCCGTCGCCGTCAAGATCCCCCTTGAAGACCACCGGTGCGGAGACCTCGAAAAAGCCCGTCCCGGTGAGGGACGGCTTGAAGACGACGTTGCGGTCCCAGAAGAAGTTCATGCCCAGGATGCCGTCGAGCGTCCCGCCTTCGGGTGACGGCAGGTCGCGCACGAGGAACGGCGCCTGTACGAAGTCCAACGCCCCGCCCGAGGCGTTGATGCGCATGAAATCGATGTAGAAGCCCGGCACGTCCTCGATGATCCCCCCGATGCCCCCGACATCGATTGTGAAGTCGGGGTTGTTGAGGTCCAGCGAGAGGTTCGCGGCCACGCCCTCACTGATGATCGATCCCTGCGCCCCGGTATCGACCATCAGCCGCAGGTTCTGGATCGGATTGAGCGGACCGGGTTCGCCCTCGACGACGCCGACGTTGCCGAAGAACAAGCCCCCTCCGCTGAGCAGGCTCCCCCCCGTGATGTCGACGACCGTCGGACGATAAGGCACCTCGAAGTCAAGATTCAGAATGTCCGGGTAGTAGGCCGCGGTGGTCGCCAATCCCGCCAGCGGCCCCCCGAACTCGATCGCGATGCGGTGGGCGAGCGTCGGCGCCTGCCCGGGGTTCACGATCTGAACATCTGGACTGAACCGCCGCTCGCCGTCGACCACCACGCTGCGCGTGAGGTCGCTGCGGATGACCGAATCATAGAACGCCATCAATGGGGTGCCGATGATCGAAGGCAGTGTGAACTCAACCCCGGCCCCCTGGGGGATGATCACCCCCGAAACGTTCGTGTGGCCCTTCAAGGCCGCCAGGTCCAGCTTGCCGTCCGGTTGAATCGCCCCCAGGCCCTGCGCGAAGACGCCCAGCCGCTCGGTGACCGGCCCATCCACGAATCCCGCAGGCCCGCCCAAGGGGGTGGTGTTGCCCGTCACCCACTGGCCGGTGATGCCCAACTGCGCCGCGGCCTGCCCCTCGAAGATGTCCGCCACGCTCCCGCTGTCGAGCACCCCGATGACGTAGTTGGAATCCCCCTGCCCGGTGAGGGCCGTGCCGACATAGCCGTTGGGCTGGAGCGTGTGTTCGAAGTTGAACTCCCCCCCGATCCGCCGGTTGGACGTGCTGATCGCCACCAGCGGTGAAAACCCCACCACCGGCGCCTGGGCGCCCGTGAGAACCTGAGCAAGCAGCGCCGCCGGCCAAGCCCCTCCCGCCGCCGCTCCCGCGAGCGCCAAACCAACGATTCGCAAACGATGGGTCAATCTCATAGTCTCTCCCCAAACCACATACCCCCGCCGGGACCGCCCGGCCAGTCCACCCACCTCATCATAGGCTCGGATCGCCCATGACATCAGGGGTTGCCCCATGATCGTTTCGCTCCTGAGGGCGCGTTCAGTCTCAGGTTTTCCGCCTTCTACACCTCGGCCGCCCCGCGAGGTTCCTCGCGGTTGGCGAGCTGGTTGTTGAGGATCAGCAGCGCGCTGGGGTTGTCGCCCGCCAGGTCCAGCAGGGCGAGGATCTGCTCGATGGACTTTTCCTCTTCGACCTGTTCATCGAGGAACCACTGGAGGTGGCTCTGCGTGGCGTAGTCGCGCAGCTCGGTGGCCAGCGCGTACAGCTCGTTGATTTCCCTGGTGTTGGTCTTTTCCAGATCCAGCGCCTTGTCGAACACCGCCCGGATCGCCTTGAACTGCGATGTCGGCGCGGCGATCGGGTTGAGCGTCAGCTTCCCCCCGCGGTCGAGCAGGTAATTCAGCAGCCGGTCGGCGTGGATCAGCTCCTCCTGGCGCTGCCTGGTCATCCAGGCCGCGAAGCCCGACAGGTTCTTGGCCTCGAACCACGCGCGCATCGCCAGGTACTGGTACGCGGCTGTGATCTCGTGGTTGATCTGTTCGCTCAGCGCCGTTTCAAGTTTCGCATCAAGCATGGGAGTGGCCTTTGATGGCAGGAACAATTCATCAGATGTCGAAGTACATGCAGAACTCGTACGGGTGCGGGCGAACATCCAGCTCGCGCACTTCCGTCTCCATCTTATACCGCGCCCAATAGCGGATCACCTCCGAGCTGAACACGTCGCCCCTGAGCAGGAAATCGTGGTCGTCGTGCAGCCGCCGAAGCGCCGCCTCCAGCGTCGTCGGCGTCGCCCCGATCGCCTCCAGTTCCGCCTCCTCCAGCTCCGCGAGGTCCTGGTCCACCGGTTCGCCGGGATGAATCCTGTTCTGAATCCCGTCGATCGCCGCCATGAGCACCGCCGCGAACGCCAGGTAGGGATTGCACGCCGAATCCGGGAAGCGAAGCTCAAGCCGCTTGGACTCGGCCTTGGTCTGATACACCGGAATGCGGATCGCCGCCGCGCGGTTGCGCGACGAATAAACCAGGTTCACCGGCGCCTCGTACCCAGGCACCAGGCGCTTGAAGCTGTTGGTCGTCGGGTTCGTGAATGCCAGCAGCGCCGGGGCGTGGCGCAGGATTCCCCCGATCGCGTACAGCCCGACCTCCGAAAGGTTCGCGTACTTGCGCCCGTGAAAGAGCGGCTTGTTGCCCTTCCACAGCGAAAAGTGCGTGTGCATCCCCGAACCGTTGTCCGAAAACAGCGGCTTGGGCATGAATGTCGCCACCTTCCCGTGCCGGGCGGCCACGTTCTTCACCACGTAGCGCAGGTACATGCACTCGTCGGCCATGGCGACCAACTCGCGGTGGCGCAGGTCGATCTCGCACTGCCCGCCGGTGGCCACCTCGTGATGGTGCCCTTCCACGGGCATGCCCATGTCCCGCAGCACGCTGGCCATCTCCGTGCGGATGTTGGCCAGCGAATCCACCGGGGGCACGGGGAAAAACCCTTCTTTGCGCCGGATCTGGTTGCCCAGGTTCGCCGGGTGCTTCTCCCCCCGGTTCCAGACGCCCTCGGCCGAGTCCACCCGGTACGTCGCCTCGTTGATCGTCTGGTCGTACCAGACGCTGTCGAAGATGAAGAACTCGATCTCAGGCCCGAAGTACGCCTTGTCCGCGATCTTCGTCTGGCGCAGATACTGCTCGGCCTTGCGCGCGATGGACCGCGGATCCCGCGAAAACTCCTTCTTCGTCAGGGGATCCTTCACATCGCAGATCATCGCCAGCGTCGGCCTGTCCATGAACGGGTCGATCGTCCCCGTCTCGGGGACCGGCACCAGCACCATGTCCGATTCGTTGATTTCCTGCCACCCCCGGATGCAGGAGCCGTCAAACCCGAACCCGTCGCGGAACGATGCCTCCGTCAATTCGCTGATCGGCCGGGTGGTGTGCTGCCACTTGCCCGGAAAATCCATGAACCGGCAGTCGAGGTACTCGACACGGTGCTTCTTCACAAGCTCAAGAACCTGTCGCGGCGTCATGGGCATCCTCAAGATTGGCGGACCGGCCAAGAGAATAGCTTGCGGCGCGCATGTTCACCAGCGCTTTACTCACGCAACTCCCCCGCGCGCCACGACTTTGGACATTCGACTTTGGACCTTGGACTGATTCCCCCCTACATCGGCGGGGGGTGAATCCGCGGCCGGCCGTCGCTGCGGGGCTGGATGCCCTGGCGGGTTCCCTCGGCCGTGGTCTGGCCTTGGGCCGTCCCCAGCACGGTGCGGCGGCAGTTGCGATCGGATTCCCCGCGCAGGATGGCGATCGCTTCGTCGATGTCGTCCGTCACGCGGAAAAGATCCATGTCGTCCGCGTCGATGGTCGGGAACTTCCCGAGCATCGTCCCCCGCATCCACTTGACCAGCCCGTCCCAGAACTCGTGCCCGATGCACACCACGGGGAAGGACTCGATCTTGAGCGTCTGAATCAGCGTCATCGCCTCGAAGAACTCGTCCATGGTCCCGAAGCCGCCGGGGAAGATGACAAACCCCTTGGCGTACTTGACGAACATCACCTTGCGGACGAAGAAGTAGTTGAAGTTGAGGCGGTCGGTCTGGTAGGGGTTGGCATCCTGCTCCATCGGGAGGGAGATGTTCAGCCCCACGGACTTTCCGCCGGCTTCGTAGGCGCCGCGGTTGGCGGCTTCCATGATGCCCGGACCGCCGCCGGTGATGACCGCGTACCCGTGTTCGACGAGCTTGCGCCCGCACTCCACCGCCAGGTCGTAGTAGGGCGAGCCGGGCTGAGTCCTCGCGGAACCGAACACCGTCACCGCCGGGCCGACGTTCATCATCAGCTCGAACCCTTCCACAAACTCCGCGACAATCTTGAAGACCCGCCAGGTGTCGCGGGTGAGCGACAGATCGCGCTCGATCTGACTGGTGGGGTCCAGGTCGGCAAGGTTCCGGTGGGTCATCCGCGGGCCTCCGTGCGGAGCTGGGGTCGGGGGGTGGGGGGGTATCCTGGGCCGCATGGCGAGGGGGGGTCAGGGGGGTGACCGATAGCCTCCACTACCTTCGGCATCCCGCCCCGCCTGCTGGAATGAAAAACGCGGCCATCGCGGCCGCGCGGGGGTCTGAGGCAGGCTCGGCATCCCGCCGGGGCCTGGACCGGACCTGATGAAGCTACGCCGCCTTCGCGGTGCTGCCCAGGGCGGCCTTGGCCTGCTCGACGATCTGGTCGAACGCCGCGGGGTCATGGATGGCGACTTCGCTGAGCATCTTGCGGTTGAGGTCGACGTTGGCGAGCTTGAGGCCGGCGATGAGGCGGCTGTAGTTCATCCCGCGAAGCGCCGCGGCGGCGCTGAGGCGGGTGATCCACAGTTGCCGATAGTCGCGCTTGACCGAGCGGCGGTCGCGATAGGCGTAGACGCCCGCGCGGGTGACGGATTCCTTGACTTTCCGCCAGCAGCGGCTGCGCGAGCCGCGGAATCCTTTGGCGGCCTTGAACCATCTCTCTTTGGCTTGGCGTCTGGCGGCGCCTTTGACTGCGCGGGGCATGTCGATGCTCCTGAACGTCGCGACGGCGGGGCTCCCGGATGGGAGTCTTGTTGGCCCGCCTCGCAGGGGGAGTTTACGGACTTATCCGTTCGCCGGAAGCAGGGGGCGGTGGAGCATGCGCTCGAGCCGCCCGATGTCCCCGGCCGTGGCAATGCCCGGCCGACGGAGCTTCTGGCACTTTCGGCCGGTCTTGTGGCTCATCAGGTGTCCGGAAAAGGCCTTCTTGAACTTGACCTTCCCCTTGCCCGTGATCCGAACCCGCTTGAGCAGGCCTTTGTGTGACTTCATTTTCGGCATGGCTGATTCCAGTCCCCGCAGTCCGGGGGCGGGGAAACCGGGGATCATACCCCGGGCAGTTAGCCTATGCAAACCAGATGCAATATCGTTCGAGTCTTAGGATCAAGCCCTGACGCCGCCTTGCCAGCAACCCGGACTTTGCACTATTCTACCTGACCCGCAACGGCCCATTCCAAGGGGCGGGGACGGGCTACCAAGCATAAGCCCTGTTTGGCGATAGACTTCCAGCGAGAACTCCCCATGCCCACCACAGGTGTCATCAGTCAGGTTATCGGCTCGACCTTCGATGCGCAGTTCCCCGAATCCAACTTGCCGGACATCTACAACGCCCTGAAGGTGGATGTGGAGGAGGACGGCAGAAAGATTCACCTCACCGGCGAG
>JBGTFI010000743.1:0-9033 GCA_041747335.1 Phycisphaeraceae bacterium
GCGCCACGCCGGTGATCTTGGCAATCTCCAGGCCGACGCCCAGGGCAACGCCCACTTCGAGCTCGAAGTGGACAACATCTCCATCGCCGGAATGAAGAACCCGATCATCGGTAGAGGGCTGATCATCCACGCCCAACCCGACGACGGCGGCCAACCCGTCGGCAACGCCGGGGCGCGCCTGGGGTACGGCGTGATCGGGATCGCGACGCCCGCGAACAACTGAGGATGCGCTCAGGGTGCCATGCCCTCGTCTTCGTGGGCATGCGGCTCCCGGAGCTTTGTGAAGGGTGATGGGTCACATGCCCACACTGCGCGAGGGCATGGCACCCGGCTTGCGGTCACTTGATCTCGCTTCGCAGCCAGGCCGGGCGATCGGTGGTGATGCTGTGGGCGCGCAGTTGGATCATCCGACGGGCCAGGACAGGATCATTGACGGTCCAGACGTGCAGTTCCAACCCCGCGGCGCGGATGTTTTGTGCGGCGGCTTCATCCAACGGGCCGCCCGCCCACAGGTCCAGCCCGTCGAGGTTCGCGGCGAGCGCTTTCGCGATCAGCTCCTCGATCGTCGGTGACCACCGGCCGGTCTGTTCATCCTGCTTGAAGCTCGATAGGTAGTAGACCGGGCGATCGGGCATCGCTCGCATCGCCGCGGCGCACACGTCGTGGCCGAAGCTGATGATGCGCGTTTGAGCGGGCTCGAGGTCATGCGCTTCGAGCACCCTGCGCAGGGGTTCGACGATCTCCGGGCCGCACTTGACCTCGATCAGCAGGAAGCGGCCGGGCGGAATGGTGCGCAGCACGTCATCGAGCAGGGGCAGGGGTTCGCCGGCGTACCGGGCGCTCTTCCAGGAACCGGCGTCGAGGGTGACCAGCTCGTCATAGAGCATTTCGTCGATGAATCGATCCAGGCCGGTGGTTCTTTTGAGGGAGCGATCGTGCAGGCAGATGATCTTTCCATCGGCGGTGAGGTAGACATCGACCTCGACCCCGTCGGCCCCACGCTCCCACGCCAGGTTCACCGCGGCCAGCGTGTTCTCCGGCGCATCGAACGACGCGCCCCGATGGGCGACGAACAGCGTTTTGGGAGCAGAGCAGCCCATGAGCATCAACGTGGCAAAGAGGACAATCCATAACCTCATACCAAGCACCCTAATGGATCGAGCATCAAACCCGACACCCCAACTCACCTGCCGATCTTCCGCATCAGGTTCGCCATTTCGATGCCCGCGAGCATGGCCTTGGCGCCCTGGTTGCCCATTTTGGCTCCGGCGCGGTTCAGGGCCTGTTCGAGGGTGTCAGCCGTGATGACCCCGAAGATGCACGGCACGCCAGTCTGGGTGTTCACCTCGCGGATGCCCTTGGCCGTCTGTTCGACGACGTGGTCGTAGTGGTCGGTTTCGCCGCGGATGACGCAGCCCAGGCAGATCACCGCGCGGTATTGCCCGGTCTCCGCGAGTTTCTTGGCGGTCACGGGGAACTCGAAGCTTCCCGGCACGCGGACGATGGTGAGGTTCTCATCGCGCCCGCCCAGGCGATGGAAGGTGTTGACGGCCGCGGCCGCCATGTGCTCCGTGAGGAAATCGTTGAACCGGCTGACGACCAGGGCGACCTTCCAGTCGCCCGCGATCAGCTCGCCTTCGAGGGTGGGGATGGAGTGAGTCACGGGCGATCCATGGATCCAGTGAAGGGCATCAGTGGGGCGGGCATCTGTGGGGCGGGCGTCTCGCCCGCCATCAGGCCGCAGGCCTGAATGAGTGATACCTGATGAACCATTGTTACCGAACCGAATGGACTTGCGGCTGCGCCGCAATGGCGGGCGAGACGCCCGCCCCACTGTCCAGAGTCATTCGATGCGTTCATCCCACCGTCGCGCCTTGGGGGGCTGGTTGCGTGGCCGGGAAGTAGTCCTGAAGCGCCCGCACGGTCCAGGCGCCCGCGCGCAGGGCTTCCATGGCGCGCACGGCGGCGATCATTCCGCTGGCGGTGGTCACCATCGGCACGTTGAAACGCACCGCCGTCGCCCGCAGCCGGCCTTCATCGGTGGCGCTGCCCTTGCGGCTGGGGGTGTTGAGGATCATCGCCAGTTCACGGTTCTTGATGAGGTCGATGCAGTTGGGCCGCCCTTCGCTGATCTTTTTGAGCAGCGTCGTCTCGATCCCGTGGCCTGCCAGGAAGCGGTGGGTTCCGCCGGTGGTGATGACCTCGAAGCCCATCGTCCGCAGCCGCCGGGCGGGGTCGAGGATGAGTGGTTTGTCGCTGTCGCGCACGGAGAGGAACACCTTGCCCTGAGTCGGCAGCACCATCCCCGCGGCCATCTGCGACTTGGCGAAGGCGATGGGATAGGCCGGGTCGATCCCCATGACCTCGCCGGTGGAGCGCATCTCCGGGCCGAGGATGACATCGGTTCCGGGGAACTTGCTGAAGGGGAAGACCGACTCCTTGACGGAGGTGTGCTTCGGGGTGATCTCATCGGTGATGTCGAGGCCGGCCAGCGTTTCCCCAGCCATGACCTTCGCCGCCACTCGCGCCCAGGGCCTGCCGGTGGCCTTGCTCACGAACGGAACCGTACGCGAGGCCCGGGGGTTCACCTCGAGTACGAAGATGTCGTAGCTCGGCTGGGCGCCGGGCGCGTCGCTCTTCCTGATCGCCCACTGGACGTTCATCAGCCCGCGCACCTGCAGCGCCTCGGCCAGGCGCCTCGACTGTTCCTTGATCCGCTCCACCACCTCCGCGGGCAGGGAATAAGGCGGGATCACGCAGGCCGAGTCTCCTGAATGGATTCCGGCCTCCTCGATGTGCTCCATCACGCCGCACACGAGCGCGATGCCACCGGGAAAGTCCGCGATCACATCCACATCGCACTCGATCGCCTCGGAAAGGAACTTGTCCACGAGGATCGGCTGGTTCGCCAGGTCGCTGGCCCCCAGCGCCAGCGCGAAATACTGGCGAAGCTGCGGTTCGTCGCTGACGATTTCCATCGCGCGTCCGCCCAGGACGAAGCTCGGCCGAACGAGTACGGGGTATCCGAGCTTGCGCGCGATCTCCAGCGCCTGATCGACGTTGTGCGCGATGCCATTGTCCGGCTGGCGGATATCAAGCCGCTGGCACAACGCCGCGAACTGCTCGCGGTCTTCGGCCAGATCGATCGACTTGACGCTCGTCCCGATGATCGGCACGCCGGCCTTTTCCAGCCCGTGGGCGAGGTTGAGTGGCGTTTGCCCGCCGAACTGCACGATGACGCCGTGGAGCTGGCCGGAAGGGTCGCCAAACGGCGCGCCGTTGAGCCGCTCGCAGATGTTCAGCACATCCTCGAGCGTCAGAGGCTCGAAGAAGAGCATGTCCGAGGTGTCGTAGTCGGTCGAAACCGTCTCCGGGTTGGAGTTGATCATCACCGACTCGAAGCCGAGTTCATCCGCGGCGAAGGCGGCCTGGACGCAGCAGTAGTCGAACTCGATCCCCTGCCCGATGCGGTTGGGCCCGCCGCCGAGGATGATGATCTTCTTCCGGTCGCTGATCCGTGTCTCATCCTCGATCACCCGCGTCGTCTTCCCGTCCTTGCCGATCACGGTGACGGGTGATTCGTAGGTGCTGTAGTAGTACGGCGTGGCGGCTTCGAACTCCGCGGCGCAGGTGTCGACGAGCTTGTACACCGGCTCGATGCGATAGAGCTTGCGATACGCCCGGATCGTCAGGATCGTCTCCGCGCTGATCTCACCCAGGAAAAGCTTGGCAAGCTGGGCATCGGAGTAACCCAGTCGCTTGGCCTGGAGGATGGTCTCATAGAACCGCCCGGCGCCGTTCCAGTTGGCGCAGTAGTCGATCGTCGCCCGAGCCTCCTGCGAGAGGTTATTGCGAGTGCGCTCGTCGAGGGCCTTGGTCCCGGCGAGGATCTGCTCGGGCAAAAGCCCAGCCAGCGTTATGCGCAAGCGTCTGGCGTCCTCGCCGTTGCCGCGGAACAGCGACGCGATGCGCTCGAAGAGCTCCTGAAGGACCTCCTGCTTGACGCACACCGCCAGCAGCTCGCGCTCGAACTCCACCAGCTGCTTGATCTGATCCAGGAACCACGGGTCGATGCGCGTGGCGTCATGCACCTGCTCGATCGACCACCCCATCTTGAAGGCGTACCGAATGTAGTAAAGCCGCCCTTGCGAGGGGACGTTGAGCTTGCGGCGCAGCTTCTCCACAGGGATCGGCCAGCTCGTCTCCATGAGCTGATGCGCCCCGCCCCCAGCCGACTCGTGCGCCGGCCGCACGACGGACCCGTGACCCGCCCCCAAACCCTCAAGAAGAACCTCGAACTGCCGGCGCGCTTCGGGAGAAAGCGGATCGCCATCTCCCGACGAGTCGTGGTACATCAGCGAGGCCACCTCCAGCGGCGTCGCCGGCTGACCCCCTCGACCCGCCACCTTGCGAAGCGCCGGCATCGCCGTGGGGTGCTCCTGCTCCAGCCACGCCACCGTCGCGCGAAGCGTCATGAGCCAGTCGTCCTGGTCATCCAGTCCCAGCCCGAAACGCTTGACCTCCATCGACCGGATGCCCTTCTGGAGGCTTTCCTTGAACGTCCTGCCGATCGACATCCCCTCGCCCACGCTCTTCATCTGCGTCGTGAGCGTCTCGTCCGCTTCGGGGAACTTCTCGAACGTCCAGCGGGGGATCTTGGTCACCACGTAGTCGATCGTCGGCTCGAAGCAGGCGACCGTCTTGCCCGTGATGTCGTTGGGAAGCTCCCACAGCGTGTACCCCACCGCCAGCTTCGCCGCGATCTTGGCGATGGGGAAACCCGTCGCCTTCGACGCCAGCGCGCTCGAGCGCGACACGCGCGGGTTCATCTCCACCACCACCATGTCCCCGTCGGCCGGGTTGATGGCGAACTGGATGTTCGATCCCCCCGTCTCCACACCGATCGCCCGGATGATCGCAAGCGAGGCGTCGCGCATCCGCTGGTATTCCTTGTCCGTCAGCGTCTGGGCCGGTGCGACGGTGATCGAATCACCCGTATGCACCCCCATCGGGTCGATGTTCTCGATCGAGCAGATGATGACCACGTTGTCATCGCGGTCGCGCATCACCTCCAGCTCGTACTCCTTCCACCCGATCAGCGACTGGTCGATGAGCACCTGGCTCGTCATCGAGGCGTCCAGCCCCCGACGGACGATGTCCTCGAACTCCTCGCGGTTGTAGGCGATGCCCCCGCCCGTTCCCCCGAGCGTGAACGCCGGCCGAATGATCGCCGGAAGCCCGACCTGGTCCACGATCTCGGCAGCCTCCTGCATGGTGGTGGCGATGCCGTGGCGGGCGGTCTTGAGGCCGATCGACTCCACGATATCGTTGAACTGCCTGCGATCCTCGGCGCGGTAGATGACCTCGCGCGTGGCGCCGATCATCTCCACCTCGTACTTCGCCAGCACGCCCTCATCGAACAGCTTGCACGCGCAGTTCAGGGCGGTCTGCCCGCCCAGGGTCGGCAGCAGCGCGTCGATGTGGTACGGCCCGCCGCGTTCCTTCTCGATGATCTTCGCGACGGCCTCGGGGGTGATGGGCTCGATGTACGTCCGATCCGCGAACTGCGGATCGGTCATGATCGTCGCCGGGTTGGAGTTGACCAGGACGACCTGGTACCCCTCCTCGCGCAGCGCCTTGCACGCCTGGGTTCCGGAATAGTCGAATTCGCAGCCCTGGCCGATGACGATCGGTCCAGAGCCGATGATGAGGATGGTTCGGATATCCGTTCGTTTGGGCATTGTCCGGGGTCGGCGGGGAGGAAGATTGAGGAATCCCGCAGATGGTAACGTGCGGCGGGCAGGCGGCAAAATGAGAGCGCACGCCACCCCTCCCCGCTGTCATCCCCTATCATGGGGCGATCATGTCGCGACTGCCTGATTACCGTCTGCTTCCGGCCCTGATCCTGTCGCTTTCGTTCGCCGCCGCGCCGCCCTTGCTCGCCGCGGAGCGGACGCTCACCATCGTCGCCTTCGGCGACTCGACCACCGCGCCGCGCCAGGGCGTCGAGAAGGTCTACCCCCAGCGCCTTGAGGAGTTGCTCGCCGCGCGCGGATACCAGGCGAAGGTGGTCAACGCGGGCGTCGGCGGGAACACCACCGCCGCGGCCGTGGAGCGCTACCAGAACGATGTCATCGCCCACCGGCCGGACATGGTCATCATCCAGTTCGGGCTGAACGACTCGGCGGTGGATGTCTCGGAAGGAAAACAGACCCCGCGCCTCGCTCTGCACCTCTACGAGCGGAACCTCAACAACCTGCTCCGGGATCTGGCGTGGCGGTCGGTCCGGGTCATCCTCATGACCCCCAACCCGATGCTCTGGACCGATGCCCGCAAAGCACGCTACAGCGGCCCGCCCTACGACCACGACGATCGCTGGGGCGCCAACCCGCTCAATCAGCATTACGCCGCCGCGGTGCGGCGCATCGCCGATGCCCACGATGTCCCGCTCGTGGATGTCTACCGCTTCTTCGAGACTTACGACGCCGTCGAAGGGCAGAGCGCCGAGGATCTGATGTCCGATGGCGCGCACCCCAACGATCGCGGCCACGCGATCATCGCCGCGCTGCTCGCCGGGGCGATCGACCAGCAGCGCCAGGCCGATGACGACCTGGCGACCGTCGGCTTCGGGGACGATCTCCAGATCCTGCACACCCCCGCCCCCCCGCGCGGATACACCAT
This sequence comes from Phycisphaeraceae bacterium, assembly GCA_041747335.1. Taxonomy (GTDB): domain Bacteria; phylum Planctomycetota; class Phycisphaerae; order Phycisphaerales; family Phycisphaeraceae; genus JBGTFI01. Next base: position 6,682 of record JBGTFI010000743.1, read on the forward strand.
TCCCCTGATCGACCTCGCGGATGAGAAGCACCGGCAGGTGATCGTGGACAGGGAGGAGGGACAGTACCTCGGCCACCCCACCACCGTGCTGCTCGAGGACGGTAAGACGATCATCACCGTCTACCCCAAAGGTCACGGCCGCGGAGCGATCGTGATGAAGCGCAGCCACGATGGCGGGCTGACCTGGAGCGAGCGCCTGCCCGTCCCCGACAACTGGGCCACCAGCAAGGAAGTCCCCACGCTTCATCGCGTGGTCGATGCCCAGGGAAACAAACGCCTGATCATGTTCTCAGGCCTCAGCCCCGTGCGCATGGCCGTGTCGGAGGATGACGGGTGGACCTGGACGCCGCTCGAACCCGTCGGCGCCTGGGGCGGCATCGTGACCATGGGCTGCGTGGCGAAGCTCAAGACGCCCGGCGAATACATGGCCCTGTTCCACGATGACGGGCGGTTCTTCTCACCCATGAGCAGGCGCGAGAACCCCTCGCGCATGACCCTCTATAAAACCTTCTCCACCGATGGCGGGCTGACCTGGGGAAAACCCCAGGCCATCCTCGGCAGCACCGAGGTTCATCCGTGCGAGCCGGGCGTGTTCCGTTCACCCGATGGCAGCCAGCTCGCGGTGCTCCTCCGCGAGAACACCCGGCGGCGCAATTCGCTGCTGATCACCTCGGAGGATGAGGGCAGGACGTGGTCCAAACCGCGCGAACTCCCCGCGGCGCTGACCGGTGACCGCCACACCGGCGTCTACGCGCCCGATGGCCGGCTGTTCATCTCCTTCCGCGACACCACGCTCGAATCGCCTACGCGCGGGGACTGGGTCGCTTGGGTCGGAACCTACGAAGACATCATCGAAGGCCGGGAAGGACAGTACCGCGTGCGACTGATGGACAATCACCACGTCTTCGACTGCGCGTATCCCGGTGTGGAGATTCTTCCGGACGGGACGATCGTCACCACCACCTACGGGCATTGGACGCAGGGCCAGCAGCCCTACATCGTGAGCGTGCGCCTGAAGCTGGAGGAGTTGGACGGAAGGTGAAGGGAGCGACGAATCGACTTGGCGTGGCCGCGGTGCGCTTGGCTGCAATCGAAGCCGAGAAACAATGACCAGCAGTGACCGGACGCCCGCCCCACTGTCGCCGCACTTTTTCACTTCGGGTGCGAGGCCTCAATTCAGGAACACCCCGTCCGGCCGCTCCTCCGGTTGGTAGCGTTGCGCGGTCGCCAGTGTCCAGCGGGTTCTCTTGAGCAGATCCTCGATCCAGTCGGCGCGGCGTTCGAGGCACGGCTGAGCGAGCATCGCGTAGCGCTCCTCGACGTTGTCGCAGGTGCTGGCGATGACCAGGTCGATCAGGGCCGCGGTGGAGAGTTCCTCGCTCAGGTGATTGCGCAGGTAGGCGATCGAGGCGAGCTGTCGCAGGTGTTCATCGCCGAGCAGCGAAACTAGGCGCTTGCGGGTGTCGCCCAGGTCGATCTCCATCGGGGCCTGCACTTCGGTCAACCGCAGGATGGCCTGACGGTAGGGCGTGTCCAACTCGATCTCACGGACGATCTCCGCGCGGCAGATGCCCTGGAGCAGGAGGTTGTATCGGCCGTCGGGCAGCCTCTGATGCTGGGCGATGTATCCGACGCACACGTGCGGGCGCAGCGCGGGCGATCCTTCGTAATCCTGCCGCCAGTCTTCACCCTCGAACACCGCCATCGCGATGAGCTTCTGTCCGCGCAGGGCGTCGGCGGTCATGCGGCGATAACGCGGCTCGAACATGTGCAGCGGCTGGGTGACGTGAGGCAGGATCACGCAAGACGGCAGTGGAAACAGCGGCACCGGCAGGTTGAAATCGATGGTCAGAGACTCGGGCATGACAGTATGATAGGCGCTGACCACGACGGCGCGCATCAATCGTCATCGTCATCCCCGAACAGGCGCTTTTTCGCGAGAGACGCGGCGGTCCGCTCCTGGCGGGTTTTGAGCAGCAGGTCCGCCAGCTCCAGGTCGGCCGGTCGGGTGATCTTGAAGTTCATCGGGCCGCCCTCGACCGTATGGACCGGTTCTCCTAACGCTTCGATCAGCGAAGCATCATCGGTGATGTTCACCGGCGCCTCGCCGGACAGTCGCCCCTGCTCGAAGCGTGCATAGGCGCGCTCGATCAGCTCGCGACGGAAGACCTGGGGCGTCTGGGCTTCGACGAGGTTCTCACGGCTGACGGTCTCGATCACGCGCTGCGCCTCGACGACGGGTCGGTCGGACGCGCCAAGAATCGCATCGAGCGGATCGGGCGGCGCCTGGTCCGAAGCGGCCGGTTCGCCGCTGACGCGCTTGAGCGTCCCGGCCACCGCGAGGGCGGGGAC